>CAIVSK010000432.1 GCA_903908495.1 Akkermansiaceae bacterium | reverse complement strand
TGCTCCGGCCCGCGGCTACCTGCGCCGCCCCGAACTCACCGCAGAACGCTTCATTGCCGACCCATTCACCCCCGAACCGGGTGCCCGGCTTTACAAAACCGGAGACCTGGCCCGCTATTTGCCCGACGGCAACATTGAATTCCTTGGCAGGATCGACCACCAAGTCAAGATCCGCGGCTTCCGCATCGAGTTGGGCGAGGTAGAGGCGGTGCTGGGCAGCCATCCGGACGTGGCGGCCTGCGCGGTGGTGGTCCAGAGCCATAACGATGGGGACAAGGCGCTGGCGGCCTTTGTGGTGGGAAGCGGGCAAGCCGCGCCAACCGTGGATGCGCTGCGCCAATGGCTGGCGACAAAATTGCCGGAGCACATGATTCCATCGCATTTCTTCGTGCTGCCCGCCCTGCCGCTCACCCCTAACGGCAAGGTGGACCGCAACGCACTGGAAAAGACGGGTGGCGTGGAATTGACCACCGGCACCGAGCATGTGGCAGCGGGCACGGAACTGGAGCGTGACCTTGTGGAGATCTGGCAGGCCGTTTTGCGCCGCGAGAAGGTGGGCATCGACGACAATTTTTTCACTCTCGGAGGCCACTCGCTGTTAGCCGTGGCGATTTGCTCTCGACTCACCCGCCGGCTCGGGCGCGAGGTGCCGCTGCGCTGGCTCTTCGAGCATCCCTCCATTGTGCGGCTTGCGGAGCAGATCCAATCCGTCGACGCGCAGCTGCGGGATGCCAGCCCGATCACCCGGGCCGATCGCAGCCAGCCCTTGCCGATGTCCTTCGCCCAGCAAGGGATGTGGCTGCTGCAACAGACGCTGGCCGATCCGGCAACCTACAATCAACCGGTTGCCTGGCATCTATCCGGCAAGGTGGATCCGCAGCGCTGCCGCCGGGCCTTGCAGGTGATCCATGAGCGCCACGAGGTGCTGCGCAGCGCCTTGCTGCTGCAGGACGAAGAGCTGGTGCAACAGGTCGGCACGGCCGGCGAGCTGCCCCTGCCATGGCACGAAGTGGACCTGCAAACGCTGCCACCAGAAACCCAAGCTGAAGCGTTGGCGAAGCTGCTGCTAGATGAGGCCCGGCGGCCGTTTGATCTGGCCCGTCCTCCGCTATGGCGGGCCGTGTGGGTCCAACTGGCCGCGGACGAACAAGTGCTGCAACTCACCTTCCACCACAGCATCATCGACGAGTGGTCGATGCGCCGGCTCTTCGCGGAACTCGAACAGCTGTATGCCGCCGATGACAAAGCGGAGTCGGCCGGACTACCCGATTTACCATTGCAGTACGCGGATTATGCGGCATGGCAAAGGCAACGGTTGGGCGGAGACTTGCTCGAGCAGCAGCGCCAGTATTGGAATGAACAACTGCGGGACTTGCCACCGGCCTTGGAACTGCCCGGCGATTTTCCGCGGCCGGCCCACCCGAGTGGCCGCGGCGCGAGCCACGAGTTTCACCTCACCGCTCCGGTGGTGGCGCGGCTGCGGGATCTGGCGCGCGGGGAAAGCTGTACCCTCTTCATGCTGATGCTGGCGGCGTTCCACGTTTGGCTGCACCGCTACACCGGCGAGCCGGACGTGGTGGTGGGCACCCCGGTGGCCAACCGGCTGCGGCCCGAGATCGAGTCGCTGGTGGGATTTTTCCTCAACACCTTGCCGATCCGCTTGCGCCTGGATGGCAGCCCCACCTTCCGCGAGGTGCTCACCCAGGCCCGCCACTCGCTGATGGCAGCCTTCAGCCACGCCGAACTGCCATTCGAACAAATGGTCGCCATGGCCCCCGCCGGCCGCGATTCCGGCAAACAACCACTCTATCAAGTGATGTTCGTCCTGTTGGAGGAGGGGCTGACGGAACTGAATTTTGCGGACGCCCAGATTCGCCAACTGCCGGTGACCACCCGCACCAGCAAGAACGACTTGACGCTGACCATCACAGCGGTGGGAGCCAGTTGGGAGTGTCATTTCGAGTATGCGATCGACTTGTTCACCGCCGACACGGCGGCCAGGATGGGCCGGCATTTCGCGGAGTTGTTGACTTCGATCACCGCAGATCCCAGCTTATCTATCAGCAAGCTCAACCTGATGCCCACAGCGGAACGCCACCAGGTGATGGTGGAGTGGAACCAAACGCAGCGGGATTACCCCCACGACAAGTGCGTGCATCACTTGTTTGAGGAACAAGTGGAGCGAACGCCCGAGGCCGTTGCCATCGTGTTCGAGGACACTTCCCTGACCTACCGCGAACTCAACGCGCGGGCCAACCAGTTCGCCCACCACCTGCGCGCCCTCGGCGTCGGACCGGAGGTGCTGGTCGGATTGTGCGTGGAACGCTCTCTGGAGATGGTGATTGGATTGTTAGGAATTCTGAAAGCCGGCGCTGCGTATGTGCCGCTGGATCCGGCGTTTCCATCGCAACGCCTGGCCTTCATGGCGCGGGACTCCGCCATGCCCGTGCTGGTGACCCAACGAAGCGTGGCCGGGTGCTTGCCAGCGAACTCGGCTCAGACCGTGTGGCTCGACGACTTCCAATGGCAAGAGCTTGCGCCAAACCTTCAACTCACAGTATCGGCCGACGCCCTGGCCTATGTGATCTACACATCGGGCTCGACCGGCCAGCCCAAGGGCGTGGAGATCTCCCAGCGGGCCCTCGTCAACTGCCTTTGCCATTTCCAACACAGTCTTGGCGTGGGTCCCGCCGACGTCTGGCTGGCGGTCACCACCCTTTCGTTCGACATCGCAGGACTCGAGTTGTTCCTGCCGCTGATTGCCGGTGCCTCAGTCGCTATCGCCTCCCGCGCAACCGCCATGGACCCTCACTTGTTGAGCCATGCCTTGCGCCGCCACGGCGCGACGATCCTGCAGGCGACCCCGGCAGGCTGGCAACTGCTGCTGCACTCCGGTTGGCAGGGCAACCCGCAACTCCAAATCCTCTGCGGCGGCGAGGCCATGCCCCGGGCACTCGCCGAGTCGCTAGCACGGCTTGGCTCCCGCGCCTGGAACGTCTACGGCCCGACTGAAACCACCATCTGGTCGACCGCTCACCCGCTCGTCCCCGGCAATCCCGTAAACATCGGCAAGCCGCTGGCCAACACCCGGATCTATGTGTTGGACGCCGCCGGCCAGCCCGCCCCCATCGGC
>CAIVSK010000431.1 GCA_903908495.1 Akkermansiaceae bacterium | reverse complement strand
GCGGCAGCGGCGGTCTGGTTAAAACCGGCAGCAACACGCTCACTCTAACCAACGCCAGTACCTACACCGGGGCCACCACCGTCAATGCCGGCACGCTGCTGCTCGATCACAGCGGTGCCAATCTCGGCGCGCTCGGCGAGAGCGCTGTCACCGTCGGCGCGAGCGGGACCTTGAAGGTCAAGGGCAATGCCAACGTCGGCCTCACGTCGGCAGGCAGCCTGGCCTCCAGCGGCACGCTCAATCTGCAGGACACTGCGATCAACACGCTCACGCTGGGCGGCGCGCTGAGTCTCAGCGACTCGCTTTTGAGCATCGATCTGGGAGGCAACGGCGTTACCGGCACGGTGGACCAGGTGATTTCCACCGGCGCGGCGACGGTCGCCGGCACCAATACCATCAACCTCAATCTCGTGACCGGCCAGACGATCACCGCCGGCAGCTACACTCTGATCACCGCACCCGGCGGCTTGGGCAGCGGCGGCGCGGGCTTCTCCATCGGGACCACTCCCGCTGGTTTCTATAACTACTCGTTGGTCGCATCCACTCCCAGCGCGGTGGTGTTGACCATTACCGGCAATGCCACCTCGCCCGTCGCCTACTGGACGGGACGCGGCAGCGCGCTTGAAAGCGACGGTGCTAACAGATGGGCCGGCGGCGGCACCGTTTCGGTCAGCAACTGGTCCAACACGGTCAACGGCGCGGCCGATCCGCTGCAAGTGCCGGGTGCCGTCACCGATGTGTATTTCACCGCAGCCAATGGATCTCCCGGCGCCGGTGGCATTCTCGACACCGTGCTCGACGCCAACTACTCGATCAAGAGCCTGACCTTCGATACCTCGCCACAAACCCTCACGCCGATCAGCGGCGTGGTCATCAGCACCGATGTCTATTCGCTGACCGTCGGCAGCGGCGGCCTCACGGTTGCCGCCACTGACAACTCCAGCACCACCGTCAGCGGTACCGGCCCCATCAGCCTCCAGAGCAGTCAGACCTGGGCAAATAATAACAGCTCCCAGCCGCTCACCGTCAACACCAGCGTGTCCGGCTTCACCGGTGCCATCAGCCTCGCGCTGGGCGGTAGCGGCAGCGGTGGTGTGACTCTCGGCGGCGTCATCAGCAATGGTACCGCCACCAGCGTTGGCTTGGTTCTCGGCCAGGCCGGAATCACCGCGTTGAATGCCAATAACACCTTCACCGGCGGCGTCACCCTGGCCAGCGGCACGGTGAAATTGGGCAACGCGGGCGCCCTCAACAGCGCCACTCCCAACACCCTGACCTTCAGCGCGGGCAGCACCGGCGACCTCCAACTCAATGGCAACAGCATCACCGTCAACTCGCTGGCCACCGACGCCATTGCCGGCACGCCCGTTATCGAAAATGCCGGGGCATCCACCGCCATCCTCACCGATACCATCGCCACCGGCGGCAGCACCTTCGCCGGGGTCCTCCAGGACGGCAGCGGCGGCGGCGCACTCGCGCTAACGAAAGCAGGCGCGGGCGGCCTGGCGCTGACCAATCAGAACACATACACCGGAGCCACCAACATCAACGCCGGCATCCTCAATCTGGGCGCTGCCGAGAACGTTGGCATTGCCGGCCCGCTGGGCAATTTCGGCCTGATCAGCTTTGGCGGAGGCATCCTGCAATACAGTGCTGCCAATCAATTCGATTACTCCAGCCGGTTCTCCACCGCCGCCACCCAGCAGTTCAAGATTGATACCAACGGCCAGACCGTCGGCTTGACCACCAATCTAACGAGCACCGGCGGTAACATTCATAAATATGGCACCGGCGTGCTGACCCTCAGCGGGGCGGCCTCGGCGGTTGGCAACGTGTTCACCCATGCCGGCGTGCTCGTCCTCGACACCGCGGCGTCCATCACCACCACCGGGTACTGCAGCTTCTCCGTCCAACCCGGCGATAACAGCATCGTGACGGCCGGTGGGGCGAGTAAATTGCTCGTCACCGGTGATTTCAACGTTTCGGACCTCACCGGTTCCAACGGTGTCCTTAATATCGCCGATACTGCCACCGTGAAGGGCACCGCCCTTTACGTCGGTAAATCCGGCACGGCCACCGGTACGGTCAATCAAACCGGCGGCAACATCTCACCCACCGCCGGTGGCGCCGACTGGCGCATCGGCGGCGCCGGCGGCACCGGCGATGCCGCAGCGGTCGGTATCTATAACATCTCCGGCGGCACCTTCACCACCGCCGTCAACTTCCAGATCGGCGCTTATGGCAACGGCGCGATGAACGTCAGCAATACCGGTGCCGTGGCCACCACCGGCGGCTTCACCGTCGTCGGCCGCTTCACCGGCAGCTACGGCGTGCTGGACGTCGATGGCGGCAGTTTCGGTCAGAACGCGACCGGCCCGGCACTCATCATCGGCGAGCAGGGGACGGGCATCATGAACGTGCGCGCCGGTGTGGTCACCGCGATGGGCACCAATGGCACCAACGGTCTTTATATTGGCGGCACCGAAGCGACTGCCGGCACCGTCGGCATCGTCAATCTGGACGGCGGCACCCTCGTCGCCCCCAAAATTCTCACCGGTTCGGTGGCGGACAGCAGCACGCTCAACTTCAACGGTGGAATGCTCAAGGCAAACGGTGCCAGCACCACCTACCTCACCGGCCTGACCGCCGCCTACGTCTATGCCGGCGGCGCAAACATCGATGCCGACGGCAGGGCAATCACCATCGGCCAGGCGTTGCTCACACCCGCGGGCAGCAGCGGCGTCCAGTCGATCTCCGTCACCGATGGCGGCTCCGGTTACAGCACCACTCCGATTGTGAAAATCACCGGTGGCGGCGGAGTCGGTGCCACCGCCGTGGCCACCATGTCCGGCGGCTTGATCACCGGTATCGTTGTTACCAACCCCGGCATCGGCTACACCAGTCCGCCGAGCGTCACCCTCGTCAACGGGTTGACCGGCGGCACCGGGGCTGCCTTCAGCCCTGCTTTGGCCGTCAATACCTCCGGCGCTCTGTCAGTGTCCTCGACCACCGCGGGCGGCGTTGTTACTCTAACCGGAGTGAGCACCTTCACCGGCAATACCACCATCAACACCGGAGCCACTCTGCAATTGGGCAGTGGTGCCACCGGGGCCGATGGCACGATCCCCAGTGCTACCATCGTCGATAACGGCACCCTCAGCTTCAACCGCTTTGGCACCCTCAGTGACGCTGTGCTCATCACCGGCAGCGGCGGAGTCAACAAGGCCGGCGCAGGCACCCAGATACTAACCGCACTCAACACCTACACCGGCGCGACCACCATCAACGGCGGTGTGCTGAGCGTGGGAGTCATCGGCAATGGCGGCACTAACAGTAATATCGGTGCCGCCACCGCGGCCCCGACCAATATCGTGTTCGGCGGCAATGGCACCCTGCTGTATACCGGCACGAGTCTCGTCACCGACCGCGGTTTCACCGTCGGGGTGGGCGGCGGCATCATCGATCATGCGAGCGATATGACCTTCGGTGGCCAGATCCAGTCCAACTCGACCGGCTCGTTCACCAAGAATGGAACCGGCACCCTGAGTTTCACCAACACCAATGGCACCAACTCGCTGGTCGGCGGAGGTGCCGGCAACGGCCTCGGCTTCATCGTCAACAACGGCCTCGTCGTCCTTGGCGGCACCCCCGCCGCACCGCTGGCCCAAACGAATGTCATCATCGGCGAAGTGAGCATCGGCACCATCAACAGCGCCACCTCTCCTGCCGCCGAAATTGATATCAATGGCGGCACCACCACCGTCTCCAGCTACATCGGCGTCGGTCGCGGCAACGGCACTAACAATGCTACCACCACCTTGACGCTCCGCAATAACGCGGTGGTCAGCAGCGGCAACTTTGCCATCGGCTATTCGAACGGGGTGGCTGGTTACACGTCCTCGCCGACCGTCAATTTCAATGCCACCTCCAGCTACACGGACACCGGAGTGTTCACCGTGGGTGAGTCGGGCAATGGCGTGGGCGGCGTTTCCACTGTCAACGTCAACGGCTCTGCCAGTGTCTCGCTGACCAGCGTGTCGGCCACCGCGGTGAATATCGGCGCGGGCGGTGCTGCGGTGCTCAATCAAAATGGCGGCAGCGTGACGAGCGCCGCGACGGTCACCCTCGCTCGCGACGCGGCCAGCACCGCCACCTACCACCTCAATGGCGGCAGCTTGAATGTCCCCGCGTTGGCCAAGGGGCTCGGCACGGCTACCTTCAACTTCAACGGCGGCACCCTCGGCGCCGCTGCTAGTAGCGTGACCTTCATGCAAGGCATCACCCGCGCCAACGTCCGCAATGGCGGCGCGATCATCAACACCGGCAGCTACAACGTCACCGCTGCCCAGGCGCTCGTTCACTCCGACGTCGGCGGGGATGCGGCGATCGATGGTGGTCTAACCAAGGAAGGGGCCGGTACCCTCACCCTCGCCTTTATGAACAGCTACACCGGCGATACCACGGTGGCCGGCGGCACCCTCGAACTGCAATCCAATGGCAGCCTGAATGATGCGGCTAGTGTGAAACTCGTCAGCGGTGTTGCCCTCAAGTTGAGTTTCTCCGGCACCGACACGGTTTCGAGCCTCTTCATCGACGGCGCGGAGCAGGCTCCCGGCATCTGGGGCCGTATCGGTTCCGGTGCCGCCCACGAGTCGGCCCTCATCACCGGCGACGGCTTGCTGCAAGTGGTCAATGGCGTAACTGTTGCACCATTCGATACTTGGGCCGCCACCCACGGTCTCACCGGTGCCGATGCTCTGGCGGGAGCCGACCCGGATCATGACGGCTATAACAACCTGGCCGAGTTTATCCTCGGGGGCGAACCGAATCCTGCCAATGCCGGTGCCAATTCCAACGCATTGGCACCCACGGTGGCCGCCAGCGGTGGCAGTCATGTCTTCTCGTTCCGCCGCAGCGAACTCGCGTTGACCCAGCCCGGCCTCGTCATCGGCTATGAATATGGCTCCTCCCTCACCGGTTGGTCGCCTGCCGTCAATGGTGTGGACGGCATCACCATCACCGTCACTCCCGGCGGTTATGGCAGCGGCATCGACCGCGTCGACGTTTCCATCCCGGACGCCCTCGCGCCGGTGGGCACCCGCTTCGCCCGCCTCCACGCCACCCAACCCTGATCCCGTCACGAGCGGGGGCCAAGGCCGCCCCCGCTCGCTACAGCTCAGCCTGGTAGCAACTCCGGGTGGGGGGCATTATTGCCTGCCTGTCAAGCTGCCGATTGGCATCGAGGCGGTTGCCGCCGGAGCGGCCAAATCCACCATGGTTCCGGTGAGACGCGAGTGCTCGGCGGCGAATACGGTGCGGTGGCTCTCCAGCGTGGCGTCCGGGCCGGAGAACAGCCCGCTGGTATCCCCGGTGGCGACTGCATGCACGAAGGCTTTCATCAGGAAATAGTCGCCGCCGCCATGGCCGGCAGCGGCGGTGGCGGAAGCCGCCGTTAGCCTGGTGTCGTGGACGGATTCTGTTTCCGTGAGAAAATCAAACGTCTTGATTTTGGCGAAGTCGGTTTCGATATAGCCGCGGGTGCCGCAGAGGCGCGTCGTGCGTTGGAGGGTGGGGGTGAAGGCCGTCATCATGAACGAGGCGGTGACGGCGTCTTCGTATTGCAGCATCACGGTTTGGTTGTCCACCACGTCGTTGTCGCAAGCGTACACGCAGCGGCCGTAGGGGCCGGTCTTGAGGGCCTGTTCCACCGCGTCGCGGGTATTGATGCCTGCGGTGATGACGTCATTGATGTAGTCGGTGACGTTGTCGCGGCCGAAGTGGGTGTGATAGATGCGCTTGGCGGAGTACGGGCACTGGGTCTCGACCGGGCAATCCCAGCAACGGGCGGTGGCTCCCGGCGGGCAAGCGGAGGCCTTGAAGTGGTGCAACGAGCCGAAGCTGGCGACGCGCAGGCATCTCTTGCCGACGATGTGGCGGAGCCAGTCGATATCGTGGCAACTCTTGGCCAGCAGCATGCAGGAGGACTCGGCGGTATTGCGCCAGTTGCCGCGCACGAAGGAGTGGGCCTGATGCCACCAGGCGACCGGTTCGTGGTGCTGCACGGTGACGAGTTCGCCAATCACCCCGGCGCGCATCAGCGCAGTGAGCTGGGTGGTCAGTTCGGTGTAGAGCAGCACATGACAGACGGCAAACAACGAACGGTGGGCCTTGACGCAGGCGACGATGGCCTCGCAATCGGCCAGACCGGGTGCCATCGGTTTTTCTAACAGCATGGCATAACCCAGCGGTGCGATGTGTTCCACCGCGTCGCGATGGCTGCGGTCCTGGGTGCAAATGAGGGCGGCGGCGGCCAGTTGCGGCTGGCGGGCGAGTTCCTCATAGGAATGGAAGCAGGCCGCAGCGGGCACACCGAACTCGCGAGCCATGGATTCGCGCAGCGCCTGGCGGGGTTCGGCGATGGCCACGACTCGGGCGAGTTCCGGGTGTAGGGCGGCGTAGGCGGCATACGCTTGGCCGCGCTTGCCGGCTCCGATGATAGCGAGAGTTACGGGTTGGGTCATGGCTATGGCGGGCTAGTTCACGATTAACTGGATGGTGCCGGTGATTTTGTCGCCGGGTTTGAGTGGCCGCTCGTCAGCCTTGGTGAGGCCGCCGAGGAAGGGTTCGCTGCCGCCGTTGGAGTAGTCGGCTATGAGAACGTGGACGCCGGAGTCGTTGCGCCAGCAGCGGATATGCTGTGTGCCGTGGCCCTCCACGGTGATGCCATGGCCGGCGGTATCCGCTAGGGTGGCGGTGGTGATGTGATGCTTGGTGGAGCAAAAATCATTGTTGCCGTAGGGGAGATTGTCGAGCCGCCACGGATGCGACGGCTGGCTGCGTGGCCCGACACTGGTTGCCTCAAACCCTTCGCTGGCTTTGACCGTGCCTTTGAGCCTGGCAATGTGGTCGGCGGGATAGACATCCCAAAAGCCTTTGCGTTCCCAACTGAAGACCTCGCACTCACGCGGCAGAGTGACGACCAGACCGATTTGACGCGGGTTGAGCGCCGTGGTAACGGTGAAGTCGTAGGTGATCGCGACAACGCCGCCGGGTTGAATGGTATAAGTAAAACTGCCCTTGGCGTTGGCATAGTGCCCGGTGACGGTGGCTGCGGATGGGGATTTCGCCAGCTTGTCGCAGACCCAGCCGGTGCAGGGCTCGGTGAACGGTTGCCATACTTTGGTGGCACCGGTCATCTGGGTGTCGCCGGTGCCGTTGAGCGCCAACAGCATGAGTTGCGGCCCCTGCACGGCGATGTTGTTGATGGAAGATATCAGTCCGGTCTTCTCGTCAAGCTGCCATCCGGTTTCAGTCGTTGCGGTGGCTGCCTGCGGCGCGGGTTGGAGGGGCTCGGCGAGGGCGAGATTGAATTGGTCGGCGATGAAGCCGCGCGGATCGGTGAAGGTGAGGGCGAGCGTGGCGCCGGGAATGGGCGCGGCACCCAGCGTGATTGTTAGGATGCCCTTGGCGGCGGGCGCGACGTCGGCGGAAGCACTGCCGGATTGGTCGCCGCATTGCCAGGCGATCTTCATTTCGTTGAGGTTGGAAAAGCGCAGCCGGTTTTCCACATCGATGGAGACGCTGTTGCCGCTGACCCCCACGTGGCCCACGCGCAGCGGCGAATACGTTTTCTTCATGTTCCAGTACTCGGGTTTCTCGCGGCGCCAGCCGTCCACCGGCCCCCATGTGCCGTAGCCGACGGTGTCCCCGTTTGGCAGATAGAACGTGTCGTCCATCGCCGCCCAGATCGAGCCGCCCAAGCAGCCCGCGGCGGCGTACATCTTTTCATACGTCTGATAGAGGTATTGGCCCCACAAATCGCGCAGGCCGGGATCGGTGGCAAGTTCGAGCCGGTTGTATGCGTTGAGGTGGCTGTATTCGCCGAATTGCACGGGGCGTTTTTCGGCGGCGGCCTGCGCTGGGCCGTCGAGCTTGGGGTAATGGAAGTTGGCGATGGGCATTTCCGCCGAGCCATGGTTGTTGTAGGAGCCGATGCATTGGTCGTGGAACGTGGCCGGGCGGGTGGGGTCTGCCAGGCTCACGGCGGCATGCACGCGGGCGAACAGGCCCGACCATGAGGATTCGTTGGCCAATGAGCGGATGATCACCGAGGGATGGTTGTAACTGGCAGCGACCGTTTCCAAATTGGCCTGCAGCAGATAGCTCAAGACGCCGTCAGTGGTGGGTGCGTTCTTATAGGTGTTGCTGGATCCATGCCCCACCCAACATAGCGGCGCCTCCAATTCGACGAACAACCCCAACTCATCACACGCCTGGATGAACTCCTCGTCCGGCGGATAGTGCGATGTGCGGATGAAGTTGCAGTTGCCATCGCGGTATATCTCCGCGTCCCTGCGCCACAACCCGGTGGTCAGCGAGCGGCCTAGCAGCGGGTGAACTTCGTGGCGGCACACGCCATGCAGCTTGACCGCCACATTGTTGACGAAGACCTGGTTGGCGCGGACCTCCACCTGTCGGAAGCCAATGCGTTGGGTGACCGTCTCCACCACCTGGTCGCCCTGCCGCACTTGCACGCTGAGCGTGTAAAGTTGTGGGTGCTCGTTGTCCCACTTCAGCGGGTTGGCCACCGGGATGCTCACGTGGCCTGGCGCGACGCACTCAGGCGTGACCGGCACGGAGTGGCCGTCTGGCGCGGTCAACGTCAGCGCCAGCATCGC
Source organism: Akkermansiaceae bacterium (assembly GCA_903908495.1). Taxonomy (GTDB): domain Bacteria; phylum Verrucomicrobiota; class Verrucomicrobiia; order Verrucomicrobiales; family Akkermansiaceae; genus Luteolibacter. The sequence goes on along the minus strand of CAIVSK010000431.1, from coordinate 5,275 downwards.
GTTAGCGCTTGCCTCGGTGTCCAGATCCAGCGTCGCATCGCGGTAGGTGCTGTCGAATTTCGTGGCGACACGCAAGGCTGACAGGTGGGCTACGGGCAGGACGAAGAGCTTGATTTTGCGGGTGATGCCGCCGAGTGGGTGACAGGCGTACTGGCTGCCGCAGGCCAGGCGGTCGGCCAGTGATTCACTGGTGACGGCGAGGGCGATGGTGTTTTCGCCGGTCGGTTTGAGCAATGCGGTGACATCCAACTCAAACGGCGTGAACCCGCCAAGGTGGCTGCCGGCGGGCTTGCCATTGATGAAAACCGCGGCGTCGCTGTAAACCCCGTCACAGCGCAGGATGACCCGCTTGTTCGCCCAATCGGAGGGAAGTTTGAAGCTGCGATGGTAGCCGGCGGCGCTGCCGGGTTTGACCGTAAAACCCTGCATCACCCACTCGCCGGGCACCTGGATGTCTTTCCAATCCTGAGGTGTGGATTGCGCAAAATCCGGCTGCGGCGATTCAGCAAATTTCCAAGTGCCTGCCAGATCCAGCGACACGCTGGCACACCCGGCAACCGCCGTCGGGCGCGGACTGAGTTGCGGAGTTGGCACCGCCGGAGTGGCGAGCATGGCGACTGGCTTCGGGTCATCGGAGAGGATCTCGAGTTCTGAGAGCACCGCGTTGGGGCCGGAGATTCTATCAAGCTCCAGCGCGAGTTTGCCATCCGCGTAGGCGGCGGGCGGAATCGTGTACTGGACATCAATGGATTTTCCGGCTTGGACGGCGACCTTGCCCAATTCGCAAGTCCCGGCCTTGACCAGCATCTCGCGCGGGCCGTCGGTAAAGAACCCCAGCTTCACCTGGTAGACGGCTCGCGGGTTCAAGTCCTGATAGCCGAATACCAGCGGATCGCCAAAGACGCAGGTTCGCGCGGCCTGGCGGTCAGTGCCGGGATTGGTGAAGGTGAAATTGTCGCCGTCGAGCAGGTGCGCCTGTTGCCCGGGTTCGCCGGCATCGTCGTAGGCGACGCGCTTGAAGTCGGCTGCCGCGGCGCGAAGGCCGATGCCGGTTAGGATGAATGCACAAACAAGAGTTGCTCCAAAATCCACACCCAGCGCAGCGCGGGTTCTGGTGCTGGATACGAAGAAAGAAACCACGGATTTCACGGAATGCACGGGTAAAAATTGAGTTATGAATTATTTGGCAGATGGTTTGGCGACGCTGGGTGTCCCGCTGCGGGCTTCCCTCATCCCCTCAACGGTTTGCGGCTCGGTGAGTTCGGTGTCGAGAACCACGATGGTGTTGAGGCCGGTTTTGAGCCAGGGAGCCGGACAATACAAGCGATGCTGGGGGCCGCGAGCGGACCAATGGCGGCCCAGATTGTGACCGTTGACCCATAACACGCCTTTTTTGTATTTCGACATGTCGAGATAGGTGTCGGCCACAGCATCGAGGGTGAAGGTGCCCTTGAAGATGCCGCCGCTGCGGAATGGGTCGGACGACGTTAGGGGCATATTCATGGCCCAGGCATCGCTCAGCGGCAAGCACAGCATCTCCCAGTTTTCGAGCAGCACGCCATTCAGCTTGGCTTGGCCGAGGATGCCCTTGCGATCGGCGTCCATTTCACCCTGGAAGTTGATGTGGCCCATGGCCTCCACCAGCACCTCCAGAGTGGCTTCTTCGCTGCGGGCGGGTATGTCCATGCCCTTGACCAGCACGCCGTTCAGATAGGTGGTGGCGATGCCGTGCAGCGTGATGGCCAGAGTGCCTTTGTCACCGGGGGCGAGGCGCGTGCGGTAGATCACCATGCCCTGGTTTTGCCCGAGAGCCTCAAAGCAAAGCGGTTGGGGGGATTTGATAGGTGCGGGCAATTGTTCCCAGATGCCTGACCAGCGTTCCAGCTTGATAGGCGCAATCTTCATGGTGGGAATCACAGCGGGAATTTCCGGCAACGATTGGCCGGCGGGCAGATAGGCGGCTAGTTGCTTGCGGTAGCCATGATAGGCCGGGGTCGGGCAGCCCTGCTCGTTGAGCGGCGCGCCGTAGTCATAACTGGTGAGGTCGGGACTGGGCCCGTTGGCCCCGGCCGTGAAGCCGAAGTTGGTGCCACCGTGGAACACATACATGCTGAAGGACTTGTGGGTGTCCATGTAGAACTTGATCAGACCGGTCATGTCCGTCGGCTTCCAATCGCCTTCGCCCCAATGGCGCAGCCAGCCCGGATAGGCCTCCGCCGACATCACCGGTACGTTCGGGTTGAGCTTGTGGGCGAGGGTGAAATCCGCCTCTTTGGTGGCGGGATCCAGGCCCACCGCCACGCCGGGAATGACAATGCCCTTGAGGAAGTGTTCGCCCCGCGCCATCGGCGGTGTAGAACGGCCCCTTGACGCCCTCCTTGAGCCACAGGTCGCGCAGCCACAGCAGGTAGGCATGGTCCCGGCGCGGGTAACTGCCATATTCATTTTCGAGTTGGACCATGAGGATCGGCCCGCCGTTTTCGCACAGGTGGGGGCGGATGACTTTGGCCAGTTCGTGGAAATAGCGGGCCACCGGTTCGGTGAAGCGTGGATCGGAGCAGCGCAATTTGATATCCGGCGTGCGCAGCAACCACCATGGCAGTCCGCCCAAATCCCATTCGCCGCAGCAATAGGGGCCGGGCCGCAGGACGACCCACATGCCTTCCTCTTTGGCCAGTTTGAGGAACTCCCCGAGGTTGCGCTCGTCGGTGGTGAAGTCGAACTTGCCCTCCTCGCGCTCGTGGTCGTTCCAGAACACATAGATCGGAATGGTGTTGAGCCCCATGGCTTTTGCCATCTGGATGCGGTGGCGCCAGTATTGGTGCGGGACCCGCGCCGGATGAATCTCGCCACCGATGATTTGAAATGGTTTGCCGTCCAACAGGAATTCGGAGTTATCGGGTCCGCCGAAGGTAAACGAGTGCGCCGCGGGTTGCTGCGCGGGAGGAACGTCGGCGCACAGGGCAAGCGATGCCATGGCAAGGATTTGGAGGATAGTTAGTTTCATGGGTTGTGGGTTTGGTGTTAGGGGCGGGTTTACTTCGAAGGACCGGCGCGTTTGGAAACCACTTCGATCTCGTGGATGGAATATCCCCACTGGGTTTTCGGTTCACGCATGAGCAAGCGGAGGTGGCGGGCGCGTTGGGCGGGGAAAGTCGCGGTGGTTTTGCCGGGCTGCGCTTCGCCGGTGAACACATCGTTCCAGTGTGTGGTGTCGGTTGACACTTGGATCTTGTAGGTTTTGGGCACGGCGGCTTCCCACGTCACGGCAACGGTGTTGAATGATTGCTCCTTGCCAAGGTCGATGGCAAGCCATTGCTCGGCTTTAGTGATGTCCGACGACCAGCGGGTGGCAGGATTCTCGTCGGTGGCGTTGGCCGGATCTAATCCGTGCGCCGAGTCGCTGGCCGAGGCTGTTGCCGTGCAGTGGACCGCGAGGTTGTCCGGGATGTCGAGGCCGGCGGCACGGCCGATTTCCTTGGCGGCGAGGGCGCGATTGACGACGCGCAGGTTGCGGATGGAGCCGACGAACGACTGGCCCGTCTTGCTGCCGAGTCGGGCGAGCGGGCAGACGAGTTGGTTCGGCGACTCGGCGATTTTCTCGCCGTTGAGCCAGATTGTATTGCGGCCTTGTTCGCCGACCACGGTCAAGCTGGCCCACTGGTTGAGTGGCAGCCTGATGTTCGATGCCTTGCTGACATCATTGGAGATATGGGTTTCCGCGGGACTGCCCTGGCCGGTGCGGGACCCGGCGGCGCGCACCGTGCCGACGCCCCGCAGGGTGACTTTCTCCTTGTGGTCCTTGCCACTGGCGTCCTTGCTGGTTTGTTCCTCGTCGTGTGAGTAGTTGGCACAAATCTCGGCGAGCTCGGACGAGATGAGAACGCCGCGGCCGCTGGTGTCGGCGCTGCGGCGGACGTCCATCGTGAGGGTCCATGGGTATTCCAAATCGGCGCGCGGCGCGGTGGCCAGCGGCAATGGCACGAGCGCCGCCTCGTCACGCAGGACGACTTCCTGTGGCTGCGACAGCACAACCCCGTCAGCGGCGGCAGGCAGCCTGTCTAGCAATATTACATTGGGGATGGGCAAGGTCTTGGCGGCGCGGGCGGTGAACTGCTGGTAATCCGCTGAGCCCTTGGTGCCCCAGAGTTTCTCCGCAAAGGGTTGGATGCCGCTGAGAGTGGTGTCGGCGATTTCTGTGAGCGTGTAACCGGTCGGGCCCTGGTCGGCCCAGACGTGGAGCTTGCCGCCTAGCAACTTCGGATCATCCTTGGCGGGGTTTTTCGTCATGTCGCCGCTGACCATCCATGGTTCCCATTCCTGATAGATCCCGCCGCGGCTGATCCCGTAGTAATGGCAGCCCGGGACGATGTAGGTGCGCCCGTGGTTCGAGTTGATGATCGAGTGGCCCTTGGTGATCTGGCCCTTGGCGTCGTCGGTTTCCCACATGTCGATGATGACGGAGGGGTCGATTTGGGTGGAGCCGCCCATGTGTTCGAAGCCGGACCAAATGCGGCAATTTTTGCCGCGGGAGCGGATGTGGGCGTTCATGGTGTTGATGAAGGTGCGGAATGCCTCGTGGAGTTCGTCGCGGCGGGGTCCGCTGACGCGGTACTCGTCGGTGCCGATGTGGAAGTCCGGCGCGTCGAACAGAGGTATCATTTCGTCGAGCAATTGTTTCATGACCGCGACGGTCTTGGGGTTGGTCACATCCATGTAGTTGGGCTGGCCCTTGAGGGTGATATCCGGCCAATAGTTGGTGAAACAACGGGCGTGGCCGGGCATGTCGATTTCCGGGGTGATGGTCACGCCGCGCGCGGTGGCGAAGTCCTGGAGATCGCGGATGTCGGCCTTGGTGTAGTGCAGGTCCTTGGCGGCGAGGCCGGGAAAGGCGTCGCTGTGGAGGCGGAATGCGGCGTAATCCCCGCCGAAGGCCTCATCGGATAGGTGCAGGTGGAGTTCGTTCATCTTGTACCAGGCCATCATGCGGAGGAAGTCCTTGAGTGCGGACATCGGATAAGGCTTGCGCCCGACATCCAGCATCAACATGCGGCCCTTGTACGACGGCCAGTCGCTGAGCGCGCCGGTGGGCAGGGTGGGGGACTGCCGCAGTAATTGCAGCAGACTACGAGATCCGTAGTAAATGGCGGCGGGGGAGCCACCTCGGATCGTGATCTTATCGGTGATTTCGAGCGTGTAGCCTTCCGGTTTTGAGGCATCGGCTCCGTCCAGGGTCAGCAGCAGGCGCGAGGTGGCCGGGCCCTGGCCGGGTTGC
>CAIVSK010000430.1 GCA_903908495.1 Akkermansiaceae bacterium | reverse complement strand
GGGCAGCCCCGCCATCGTCGAGACGCTGGAAGCCCACCTGGTGACCGGCTCGGAGAAAACCGACAAGGGCGAGTTCGTCGATGAATGCGAAAACCACCTTCTGCTCGCCGACGGCTATTCCGCCCTGGCGGAGCTGCTCGGCAGCTGCATCGTGGCCGCCTCCTTCAAATTCATGCCCCGCCCCGGTGGCCGCCGCAGCCGCAATGTGGAAAGGAGCGTGCAATGACCCGCTTACCCAACAACGCTCCAGGATCGATTCTACCGGTGGGTATGCCCGCTGGCGCACGAATGGGCGCGGGCCGGAAGATCGACGAATTGCAACGGGTTTCCGGCGAATTGCAACGGGGTCTGGCAACTTCAATGAATCTTAAACACCAGGGGGTCTCCCAATGAACCGCGCCGAGCCGAAAAACCCACCCGCCAAGGACGGCATCGTCCGCCGCATGGGCCGCATCTTCAACCGGGCGATTGAGGCGGTGTCCTACCGCCTGCATGTTTCCGCAGCCAACCTCTGGAGGGACAACTACAACCCGCTGCGCTCATTGACCATCGCCAGAGCGGTGCATCTCTTAGAAGACGGCGAGCGCGGCGCGTACGCGGACCTGCAGTGGACCTACCGCTACATCGAAATGCAGGACGCCACGCTCGGCGCGCTGGTCGAGCGGCGCACTTCCGCAATTCAGGAAATGGACTGGGACATCAAGGTCAGCGCCAAGCTGCCCGCGGGCAAAGAGGCGGCGGCTAAAAAGCAGGCCGCCGCGCTGAGCGCCGCCTACAACAAGATCTCCAATCTTTCCGCCGCCTTCGAGGCGCTGGCCATGGCCTCGTTCCGCGGCTTCACGCGCTTGGAAAAAGTCACCGACGATGCCGGGGACATCATCGAACTCTCCGCCGTGGACCAATGGTTCTGGGTGCGGCGCGGGCTGTATGGCGAGTGGCAGCTCAATTCCGCCTGCTCCTTCGGGGCGACCACCGGCGAGCCGGTGCCCGAGCCGCGCTTCATCTGCCGGGAGGTATCCCGCCCGATCAACCGCGTGGCGCTCGTCGCCTTCGTGCGGAAGTCGCTCTCGCAGAAAGATTGGGACGGGTTCATCGAAGCCTTCGGCATTCCCGCCGTGTTCATCATCATGCCCAATGACGTGCCGGTGGAAAAATCCGATGAATACCTGGAACTCGCCGACCAGGTCACCAGCGACGCCCGCGGCGTGCTGCCCGCCGGCAGCGACGTGAAGACGGTGGATAACGGCGCCCGCGGCGTGAACCCGTTCAAGGATCACATCGCCTATCAGGATGAGCAGGTCGTTCTGCGCGGCACCGGCGGCAAGCTCACCATGCTGGCGGAAAGCGGCAGCGGCACCCTGGCCGGCGGCGCGCACAGCGAGACCTTCAAAGCCATCGCCCGCGCCGAGGCCGCGGAGATCTCCGAAATCCTGCGCAAGTGCGTCGATGCGGACGTCATCGCCCGCGCCACTCCCGGCGAACCCGCCTATGCCTACTTCGAGCTGGCGGCCAACGAGGAAATGGACCCGGCGCAAGTGGTCAAGGATATCGCCTTGCTGGAACGCGCCGGCCTGGAAACCGACCAACAATGGATCGCGGAAAAAACCGGCTATCCGGTCAAGCGCCGCCTGGTGGCCCCGGCCTCGGTGCGGATGGTCGTGCCCGCCTCCCCCACCATGGACCAACAGGTGACCAACCTGGAAGACGGCGCGCCGATCCGCAACCGCGCCGACGATTACCGCCGCCTGGTCTCTTCCTCGCTGGCCACCGCGCTGGGCGTGCAGAACACCGCGCTCAAACCCATCTCCGGCCTCATCGACGGTCTTGCAAGCGCCTCGCAGACCTCCGGCATGAGCGATGCAGAGTTCCTGCAATTCGTCGAAAACGCCGCCGCCTCCCTGCCCGAACTCTTCGACCCCGCCGCCGCCCGCGAACTCTCCAACGAACTGGAAGGTGCCATGGGGGCCGCCGTGCTCAACGGCGTGCGCGCCTCCCTCTCTTCCAAATAACCTCTAACCCATAACCTTTCACCTATCCCCCATGAACGCACGCATCCACAACCGCTCCGGCGAACTGCCCGCCGATGGCTGGTACCAAATCGAGGTCACCGGCGAGCATCCGGCGGGCGAGGGCCGCACCCAGGTCATTGACCAGGCGGCCATGGAGTCCATCGTCAACCGCTTCAAGGCGGACGCCGCGGCGGAAAACTTTTCCGGCCTGCTGGTGGATGCCGATCACTTGTCGCATGACCTGGACAACTCCACCGAGGCGCTCGGCTGGGCGCAGGAGTTGTCCATCCGCAACGGACAGTTATATGCCCGGCTGGACCTCACCGACATCGGCGAGGCCGCCATCCGCAACAAGAGATATAAGTTCACTTCCACCGAGTACGACGCTCCGGACATCGAGGACCTCGGCAATGGCCGGGTGCGCCCGCTGCGCCTCTCCGGGCTGGCGCTGACCAACCGCCCGAACAATCGCGGCGGCAAACCCCTCTCCAATCGCGCCGGCCAATGCGCCGACACTTCTCCAATACGCAACACCGAAAACGACCAAATGAAAAACATCGCCGCCAAACTGTCCCTTCCACCCGAGGCCGATGAGGCCGCCATCCTCACCCAGATCGAGGCCTTGCTGGCAAAAATCAAAACCATGGAAGGCAAGGAAGCCTCCACCGAGGCGGACGCCATCATGAACCGCTTTGGAGACCGCATCCCGGCGGACAAACGCGCCGATGTGAAGGCCCGCCTGATCGCCAACCGCGCCGATACCGAGGCGATGCTGGAACTGCTGCCCGCCGCGATAGCCGCCACCGCCACTCCCGAGCGCATCTTCAACCGCCAGAAGGCCATCGCTCCGGACGTGGTTGCCAATTCAGATGCTGATAAGAGCGATGCGCAGATTGCCTGCGTCACGCAGATCCGCAACCGCGAGAAATGCTCCTTCGATAGCGCCTGGCAAATGGCCAAGGGAGAGAAACCCGAACTCTTCCGCTGAAGTCCGCCCGTCCTGACATTATCTAACTAATAAAATTCCACCCGTAAACACACCATGAAAGCACGCGATATCGCTATTCTGCCTCTTACCCCCCTGGCCGACCACACCGGCCTGGAGGGCAACTTCATCCTCGCCACCGGCGGGATTGTCACCTCCGCCACCGCCACCCTGCCGCTGGGTGTGATCCTCGAAGGGTTCACCACCAAGCAGAAGGACTCGGTCGGTCTGCCGAACTTCGGCGGCACCGTCAAAGTCAAACTCTCGGCCGCTCCCGGAGCCGTCGTATTCGGATCCTATCTGATCCTCGACGGTACCACCCTTGGCGCGGTCAAGCTCGACCCCGGCACCGGCACCGCCCGCATCCAGGTGGCCCGCGCGCTGGAAGCCGGCGCGGCCAACGAACTCATCGAGGCCTATCTCGTCGATCCCGCCATCCTCGCCTAATCACATCAGCAATCAGCAATCAACAATCATCGATCTAATATATGAGTGCATCCGCCGCAACAATCAGCCGCTATCTGAGCAACTTCGCCAGTGGCCTATCGCAAGACCGCTCCGCCTCGCTCGCGAATTTCATCGCGCCCGTGGTCGCCACCGGACTGGCCCACGGCCAGTATAAGAAATTCGACGGGAAGAACGATTTCCAGATCCTGGATACCGCCCGCGCGGTGGGCGGGACTCGCAAGCGCATCGAGTTTTCCGCCGCCGACCCGTTCTTCAACTGCGTGCCGCAGGGCCTGGAAACCACCATCGACGACTACGAGCGCCAGCTCGCCGGGGAGACCGGCATCGGCGCGCTGCAGGAGGCGCGGGTGCGCAACCTGGTCAACGCCGCGATTCTCTCGCATGAGAAGAAGGTGTTCGACCTGGTCAAAACCGCCAAGGCAGCTACCGGAGGTATCGGCGTGTGGAGCGTTCTCACCAATGACCCGGTTGCGGATATCGACAGCCAGATCGAGGCCATCGCCACCGCCACCGGCCGTCTGCCAAACCGCGTCGTCTTCGGTCTGGGTGCATGGCGCATCTTCCGCAACCATCCCAAGGTTCTGGCCCGCCAGCCCGGTGCGGATCTGATCGGAATCACCAACGATCAGGCGGCCAAGATGACCATCAACCCGCAGATGGAAGTGCGCGTCGGCATCCTGTCGAGCGATACCACGAAGTTCGGAGCGGCCAAGAACGCGGTCAACATCATCGGCGGTGAAGTGTTCCTGTTCTTCGCCTCGGATGCTCCTGACCAAATGGATGCGTCCTTCGCCAAGACCTTCGCCACCAAGCCTGGCATGATCGATGCGGTGCGCGAGTACCGCGAGGAGCGCGCCGCCTCCGATGTGTTCTTCGTCGATTGGAGCGAAGACATCCAGGTGGTGGCCACCGAGTGCGGTGCGCGCATCACCCTGTCCTGAGCCATCCTCCCACCGCGCGGAGGTCCGATCCCTCCCGCCGGTGTGGAAGTTCCCCAAACACATATCTCCCGAAACCACACATGAAAACACAACACTGCCTGATCGCAATTACCGCACTCGCCTTCTCATCCCTCGCCTGTCATGCCGCTCCCGGCATCGACTCCCGTGCCGCCCTTCTCTTCCTCCTCGTTTCAGATTTCGGATTTAAGATTTAGAATTTCCCATGCTCCCCTCCTGGCTCGCCCTCACTGCCACCGACCTGCTGTCTTCCATGACCACGCGGGAGCGGGAGGACTTTGGCAAGACCTCGGTGGGCCTGGTGGTCACCGACCGCGTGCTGCCCATCCTCGCCGACCTGGTCGCCGAGATCCGCGGCTACATCGGCTCCCATCCCGGCAATTCGCTCAGCTCCGACGCCACCCTCATTCCCGGCGAGTTCAAGGCCAAGGCGCTGGCCATCGCCCGCTGGCGCGTGCTGGTGACCATCCCCGGCTACCAACCCGGCGACGCCCGCAAGCTCGAATACGAAAAGGCCGACACCTTCTTCAACAACGTGGCCAAGGGCACCATCTCGCCCCGCCCCGCGCCGGATGCAGTGCCGTCCCAAGTCCCCCAGGGCCTCACCATCGCCTCCCCCCAAATCCGCGCCAGAACCCGCCGCTACAGCCGCGACCAACAGGACGGCATCTGATCCAGCCATGAAAAAAGGCCTCTACATCATCCTCGCCGAGAAGACCCAGCTATGCGAAGCGCTGCGCGCAACGGCGCGGGATAAAAGCACATCCCCCCAAGATAGTCATGATGCGGAAGTCCGGGCCGTCCAACTATCCAATGAAATCACCAAGCACGTCGAAGACATCCACAAGCTACAGCGCTTGTGCAGAGATATGGACGAAATGATTCGATCCCTTGAGAACATCCAAATCCCCGGAAACGTCAATCGCATGATGGCATGGCATCACTTGGAAGATGCCCAATCCCGCCTCTACCGGGAACTCGGCAATCCCTCTGTCCTTGCCTCTTGACTTCATCCTTCTTCCTTCAGCCTTTCTTGCCATGGTCTCATTCACCACTTCCGCCCCGCTGCAGCACGCCGTCGCCCAGATCTCCGGGCGCACGCCGCTGGGCAGTGTGCTGAAGAGCGCGGAGTGGGAGCTGGTGCCGGCCGAGCTGCGGATGCGGGCGATGTTTTCCGCCCAAGTCCAAAACGAGCGCATCCTCGCCGAGGCACAGGCCCGCCTGCAGCAGCGCATCAAGTTGGAGCGCTCGATCCTGGCCGATGGTACGCAAGGCGCGTACATGGACCGGGGCCGCTTCATCGAGGAAATGCGCCATGTGCTCAGCGAGGAAGGCTACAAGCGCGGCACCGCCAAGGCAGGCAGCCTGTTAGACCTGAAAAGCACGCGCCGCCTGGGCCTGATCTGGGACATGAACCTGGCACAGGCCCAAGGCTATGCCCGCTGGAAGAGCGACCAAACCCACAACGGTCTGGAATCCGAGCCCTGCTATGAACTCATCCGCGTGGAAAGCCGCAAGGAGCCCCGCGATTGGCCGCTGTCCTGGCTCGAACACGGCGGCAAGTTCTACGGCACGGCCGGCCCGGATTACCCGCTGGCCATGGGCCGCATGATCGCGCTCAAGACCGATCCGATCTGGCGCTACATCTCGCGCTTCAAGTCCCCCTGGCCGCCCTTCGATTGGGACAGCGGCATGGGCCTCACCGGCATCGACCGCGATGAGGCGGAAGACCTCGGAGTCATCGGCCCGGACGATGTGTTGGTCCCGCTTTCCCAGCCCTTCAATGACGGCTACTCAATGAGCCTCACCGGCATCCCCGAATCCGGGCTGGAACGCCTGCGCTCAGAGTTCGGCGATTCGATCCTGATTGACGGCGAAGCCATTTCCATCCATACTCCAACCAGCCCCCTAAGCGATGCAATCCAAAGCACACTCCCAGACCCCGGCATCACCGAGCGCGCCCGCGCCATCGCCGACGCGGGAAGAGATCAGATCATGGGGCTTCGATCCGGCGACGATGGTGCCCCTTGGCCATCCAGCTCTGATCCGGAAATCCTTTCCTCCACAAGCGCGGTTGCAGTTGGCAGAAAGCTGCTATACCACGAAGAATGGGTTGGTTCATCGCAAGACGCCCAAGACTTCGCAAACCTGATTCGCTCGTTCCTGCCTGATGAGGTGGCAGTGATGGTGCAAGACAACCATGTCCACGCCTGGCGGCCGGATCTGCTCACTCTCGCGCCGGATGCCCTCCAGGCGAAAAGCGTGGCCGGAGACAATGGAGTGTTGCTTGGCTACGGCCAGAATCTCTTCGTCGATCCTTTCGCCGTGGTGCGCATCGTGGATGCGGACGGTAACCTCCTCGGCGGCTTCCAGGCCCCGGCCGCCACTGCCAAGGTGTTTGCCGCCGCCCGTGCCAAGGATTTCACCGATGCCATGGGCCTCCCGGTGCGCGTGCTTATCAACGGGCAGGAGGTGGCATTGTGACGACGGTTCAAATCACCTCCAATAGCGCGGAAGTATGCGCCTTCCTGGTCGATGTGCAGGGCTCAATGGCCAACCGGACGGCGCTCAATGAAGCGCTCGGCAAGCGCCTTGCAAAGGAGCTGCAAACCTATTTCAGATCGCGCAGCTCGGAGCCGAACAAGATGGGTGCCGAATCGCTCGGATTCTGGAACCAGTTGGCCGCCGATACCCAGCTCAACGAGGTGAGCGAAGCCGGGGCCACGGTGGCCATCGCCACGCCCGGATTCCGCCCGCGCCTGTTCGGGGCCGTGATCAAGCCCACCGGCGGGCGGGTATTCCTGACCATTCCGCTGGTGCGCGAGGCCTATGGCATGCGCGTGCAGGAGTACGAGAAAAAGAGCGGCAACACTCTCTTCCGCCTCGGGCGCAGCCGCGTGCTGGTGGAGCGGGTGGAGAAAGGTGATAGCACCGCCGGCGGGATGGTGACCATGCGCCGCCGCCGCTCCACCATCGTCGGCGAGGGCTACCAACAAATCACCATCCGCGAAAAATCCCAGATCCGCGCGGTGTTCGCCCTCTGCCCGAGCGTGACCATTCCCAAAGATCCCCGCGCCCTGCCCGCCTCCGACGTGCTGCTGGCCGCCCTCACCGAGACGGCCGAACAGTGGGCCGCCCGCCAAAACAGAAAGGTCGCCGCCTGATATGAGCCAACTCTACGATCTGCGCGCCGCCCTGGCCGCCTCCATCATCACCGCGGACATCGGCTTCACGGCGGACTCCATCATCCTCAAGCGCCAGACGGACCTGTGGAATGACGTGGCCACCGCCCTGGCCGTCAACGCGGCCGGCGTGGTGCTGCACATCGGCATCGCCGAGGGTGCCGCCTCGGAACCCGACGGCCTGGAAATGGACCTCACCCTGCCGCTGACGATCCTGTGCCTGCCGCAGGTGGTGGAGGATGCCACGCCCGAGGAGGATCTGTGGGAAGCACTGGTCCGCCACGTCCATGACCTCCGCCTGTCCGCCGCCGAGCCCTACGCCTGGCGCTTCCGCTTCAAATCGTTTTCCGACATCGAAATCCAGGCCGACCACGGCACCGGCTACCTCGGCCGCCAGACCGTCTTCACCAAACATCTCTCCCTCTAATCTCCCCACCCACCAACAATAACATACTATGAGTGCAATGACCCTGGTCCGCCGCGAGTTGAAAAACGCCCGCATGTATTTCGTCCCCACCGGCACCGTGCTTGCGCTCGGCAATGGTTCGTCCCCGCTGACCGTCGATGTGGCGGCGGTGTTCCCCGATAACTCGCCGACCACCAACTACACGGACTACGAGTTCATCAACATCGAAGACGTGAAGGAAAGCTCCACCGTCAAGAAGGAAACCTTCACCATCCCGGACGCCGCCGGCGGTTACCGCGACGAAGACGAGGAAATGGTCACGCAACGGATGTGGAAGGCCACCACCCACAGCACCAATGCCTTGCTCAAGCAGCTGCAGAACGGCTTGGCCACCATCCCTGTCGTCGGCACCGCCCAAGCCCCCGGCGTGAAGAAGGACAACTGCATCGACGGCGTGTTCCTGCTGGAAATCCAAAACAAGGCCGGCGTGGTGGTCGAGCGCACCCAGGTGTGGGCTCGCCTGCGCCTCACTACCCCCGGCGACGTGGGACCCGCCACCGCGAAAATCGAGTTCTCCGTGGAGCAGCTCAACTCGATCTACAACAGCTACGTGGTGGTGGTGTAACGCTGCCCGGAGATCGGGCGGATCCGACCGCTCCGCCCGGTCTCGCCCTCGATATCTTCTAACCGATAACCAATAACCATTCCCATGCCAGCCTCCCCGCCCGCCGTTTTCAGCGCCACCTTATCTCCCGGCAACGTGGGGGCGGTGTTCTCCGCTTCGACCTCGGCGGCGGCACCGCCGGCGCTCTACGCCGTGCCGGCCAATTCCCCCGGTAACGTGGGAGCGGTGTTCACCGGACCTGCCGCACCGGCGGCCCCACCCGCCCCGCCCGCCCGTCCTGCGCCCAACGCGCTGAATATGGGCGGGGTGTTTCCGGCACTGGGTGGCTATCCGGCCATCATGGTGTCCGGCACCATCTCCCCGAACCTGAACGTCCGGCTGGTTTACACGGGACTGGTGGACGGGAGGGAATCATTCAGCAGCACCGGGCAAGCATGGAAGCTGGACGGTCCCAATATCACGCCCGGAATCTATCTGTACTTCCAGCAATCCAGCTGCAGCTTGGTCCTGGTGATGGATGGGGCGGACAATTCATGGATCGCCAGCGGAGAATTCACCAAAATTGAAGACACGGTCGGACATTGGACCCCGGATTCCGGGGAGACCGGTCCGCCGGTATTCACCCGCCTGCCGGTAAATCCAGCCGTCATCACCCCGTGATTTCATCCTGCTACAAACTCACCTACGATCCCGCCGGGACTCCGGTGGTGCTGCTGGACTATGGCGACCGCATCGAAGCGGAACCGGAATTACTGCTGGCAAAAACCGTGGAAGTCATTCCGCTGGTAGATGCAGCAGCGCCCTTCCTCCGGGTGGCCCGAAACGCGGTTGTCACGTTCACGGTGGGCCGGGCATTGGATGCTGCCACCGATAAGGACGCCCGCGCCGCAGTGCTGTCCGCCCTGGTCATGGCCCAAGCCGCCAATAAAAAACCTCTGCGGGTGGAATTGCTGGGATATAGCGACCGCTATTGGCAGTTTGCCAATGCCACCATCACCGCCCACCGCATCAAACGTTACCTGGAAACCCCGAAAGCCCGCTGGGTGCAATCCCTCGATATCGTGGCCACCGGCCTCACCCAAACCGGACCCTGACCCATGGCAGACACCGACATCCTTATCGCGATCAAAACCACGGCGGACACCGCCGGGGCCGAGCAGACCGTAGATGCCATCAAGAAGATCGAGGCAGAAGATCTTTCGCTCCAACAGCAACGCGACGCGCGCACCAAGGGCCGCAATTATGCCACTACGACATTCGTCGATCCGGAGGCGGAGGAAGCCGCCGCCCGCCGCGCGGCCGCAGCTGCCGAGATCGCCGCCGCCGAGCAAGAGGCCGCTGCAGTACGGGCCGCACGCGCATCGGCGGAGAAAGCGCTTGCCGAGCAATCCGCCGCGGTAAAGATCGAGGCGGCATTGGCCAAGGAGACCGCTGCCGCCGAAGCGCAGGCACTCGCTGATGAAGCGATCGCCAACAAGAAAATCGCTAATGCGGCAGTCCGCGCGCTGACCCCGCGCAATCGTCAACTCGGGGCCGCCATGTCCATCGCCAACAGCCCGGCCGCAATGGCCGCGCTGGTGACTCCTGTTACGATCGCTGCAGGCGCGGTGGTGGCTCTTGGAGTCGTTAGCTCACAGGTTTTCGGCGGGATTGAAGCTGACATGAACAAGGCCACGGCGGCCGGATCGAAGTTCGAGGATGAGCATATCAAAATGGCCGCGGCGATCCATACGCTTGGGTCGCCGCTACAGGCGGTCAAGCAGGGAATTTCAGGCGCGTGGGACATGGTTACGACCGCATTTTCCCATATCGGAAGCGATGCGATCGAGCTGGCGGAAGACATCGCCGGAACCCATCACATGGCGACCCTGAAGATGGAGGCCGATACCGCCTATGATGCGGAATCGTTCAAGGAACAATGCAATCTCAAAGCCTCCTATCATGAGGCGATGACCAAGAAGTTTCTGGCGGATGAGTTGGCGCTTCACACGGCCCTCGATAATCTGGCAAAAGGCCGCGAGCAACGCGCCGGCACTGCCGGCGATGAGGTAGCGGCTAATGAGATCACTCGCCAAATCAAAAAGACGGCTGACGAGGATGCGCAGATCATGGCCGCCATCACGGCCGCCCAACGGGTGGAAGCGGCGAACCTCGGCACGGAAAGCGAGGAAGCCGGTAAGGCCTGGCGAAAGCTTACGGAGGATCTAGTGCAAAAGCAGAAGATCGACTCAGTCAACCTTACCAACAAGGTTGAGGAATCGCAGGGCAAGGTCAAAGACGAGCTAGAAAAAAAGCTGACGGATAATGCCAAATCCCTACAGACTGATCTGCAGGCAATCGTTGATTCGCAGGGAGCTAAATCTAGCCCGATCACGCGCCAGGCATTGCAGCAGGTCAATGCCCTGCTCGAAGATGACAAGGTCACCGCTGAAGAGGCGAACAAGCTCAAAGCCGCGGCAGCGCTCTTCAAGCAATCGGCGGATGCGCGCAGCACCGAACAGCAACAATTCATCACCGACCTGCAGGCGGGAGATAAGGCCGCCGTCGAACAAGCCACCAAGCTGTCCGCCCAGATCGAGTCATCCACCCGCCTGCAGGTGGCCAATGCCGCCGCCATCGCCAAGTCGGTGGACGCCGGTGCCAAGGAGGTCGGCGCGGCGGTCACTGCGCAGGGCGACACCATTGTTGCAGCGCTGAAAGAAGTGACGCGCAAGCTCGCTGCGCAGCAACAGCAGATCAACCAGATAAATATCTCCCGCTGACATGGCCTGGATCATCAAAGGAGAAGCTACCAAACACCTCGACGCCACGGCGCGGAGTTTCGCGGATTTGAACATTTCGAATTGCTCGCTGCAATTCGGCTCGCTGGCGGATGATACCCTGACCTGGAGCGCCGAGGCGGCAGACGCCACCGGCACCGGTACCATCATTCCAGACACGGGGCAGATCGTCGAATTGTGGTGGGACACGGCCCGCAAGTTCCGCGGCAACGTGACCGCCGTGAAAGTCGGCATGAAGCAAATCCAAATCACCGTCAGCGGCCCATGGTGGTGGATGGACCGGGTCAACCTGACCTCATCCGCGCTGCCCTTCGCGGGGGCGGATATCTCGACGGCGGCGACGCGGCCGGTCTACGTTTTCAAAGCAGATCCCACACTCAATCCGACCGCGCTCCTCAATAAGTACATCGAAAGCCTGCTGGCGCGCGCGGTGGCCAATGGCGTGCCAATGACGGTCGGCAGCGTGGCCACCATGTTCCCGGTGCCGCAGATGACTCTGAGCGAGCAGACCTGCGCCAGCGCGTTGGCCACGCTGATGGCCTGGTGTCCGGACAGCGTGGCATGGTTCAACTACTCTGGATCCGTGCCGGCGCTCAACATCACCCGCCGGGCCGTGATGACTCCGGTGACCTATGCGATCGCCGCAGACCTTGTGGAGATCGGGTCGATTTCCCCGCGTATGGATTTGGAGGTGGCCCGCAATGAACTCCACTACGTGACGCGCAATGCGACGACGGGTAAACCGGCGTGGGCGAGCCAGGTTTCCGGCACCGATCCCGGCGGCAAATTACAGATCGTGACGGTATCGGGTCCTGAGATCGTCGATTTTCTGCCGCGCGATGATTTCGAGAGCTACACGGTGCAGACGGCGGGAACCTATATCAATGCCCTGGCCATCGCCGGATTGGATGCGACGCTCAAAACCATCATGACCAATTTGGGCTTGCCGGGGGGGATTTATGACTCTCTGACCACGTACGTGAGCAACCCGAATGGCAGTTACTCCCGCATCGGGGTGGTTACGAAATTCCCGCCTTTGACGATTCTAAACACCTCCGGCGGAGCAGTTCCCGGCCTGGCTGGAAAAAAGATGCTGCTCACGGTGGCCCCTCCGGATTGGGCGGCTAAAATCCTCAATTGCGTGCCGGTGCAAATCACCGGCACCTGGCTGACCTGGAATAATGTGGGGAGTTACACCCCGGCGGAAACGGCGCTGCAAGACGGTGGATTTGGCAGGTACCTCGGCTGGGCAAGCCAGGCCAATAATGACGCTGCCGGCGTCTACGTCTCCGGCCGCTCGTTCGCTGTTTCGGGCTATTTGGTCGATCCCACCTACACAAGTGCCACGGTCATGTACAAGCCGTGGGAGTATGATTTTGTGGTCCCGCCATCCGGCTTGGCGGAATCCTTGGTGGCGGCGCAGAACTGGGTGCCGTGGGAGGGACCGCTCACCCTGGCCAGCGATGAGTGCTCGGGCGATAACCTCTTGCCCCACAAATTCAATCTGGCCAATGCGATGGCGGCCTGCTCGATGATGGACGCGCTGGCCAAGAGCATCAGCCATAACCTCATGCGCGGTCGCACGACCATCGAACTGGGTGCCCCGGCGAGGGTCGATTTCGGAACGTTGGTTTCCCGCGTCAGGAGCGATCCGAAAGACAACATCGTCTACCTATGAATTATCCTTTTGAAGCTGTCTGGATGACCACGCAGACGAGCGGCACGCCGCATGCAGAAGCGTTGCAAGAGGCCAACCCGGGACTGGTGACGCATGTCCGCCATTCTCCCCAGGGCGAGGGTGAAAGCCGCAAGATAATGTGGCGCAATTGTGACCGCAATATCCGCGAGTGGTGGGCCGGGAACCGCGATTTGGTAAAGACCGATAGCGTGCTGTTTTTGGAATATGACGTGTACTGTAATGTGGATCTGCGCCGCCACATTGCGCCGCTGGCCAAGGACTGCGGAATCGCGGCCGCCAAGATCCTTTCCGGGCTGACTGATATCCGGAATTTCTGGCCCTTTGCCGATATCCCTCGCCTCCCTCTCCCCATGCAGGCGCTCGCCTGTGCCACCGCGCCTCTGGCTGTCCTGCTGATCTCCCGCGCGGCGCTCGATGCCGTCCTTCACCCGTTGCATGACGCGGTTTTCGCCGCCGATATTTTTTGCGAGACCCGCCTGCCAACTGTGATCCGGTTCGAGGGCTTCGGCGTCGCCTCAATGGATCTTCCGCAAGTGGTTTGCACGCCTCAAACTCCAACTTTCCCCGGCATTTGGCATCCGGTTAAATTGCCCTTTTCCTTCCCGTCATGATTGCAGGATTTCAAGCTTTTTCCGATAGTAATGGCAACCTTTGGATCGCCGACGGCTGGGTGGCCCAACTCCGCAGCGGGGTGAGGCTGGCAGTGGGTAGAGGCGCGGAATTCTCTCCGCTGCTCGGGGCGGTGCGGGATACTTTTCTGGCTGCGGCGGCAACGACGGGAAGCACATTGGTGGGCGGCAGCGGGCGGGGCTTGGTTTCCTCGGGTGTGACCGGATCCGGCTCAGGCCCGGCACTGCCAGTGGGCCTGTGGGTGCCCACCCGGCCGGGGGTTTTCGTGCTTGGGGCGTTTACCCTGACCGTGAGCGGATCGAGCTCGGCAACCATCACAGACGCGACCAATACGGTGGCCAACCTGACCACCGGCGGCACCGCGCCGGTGGGCTCCTACGCGGCCACCAGTTACGGCCAGTCGACGTACCACGGAGGCACCGCTTTCAGCGTCGCCGTGGTGGCCGAAGAGGGCGCGCCGGGGAGGCTTCCGACGTACGCCTGCAGCGTGTCTGCAGGCACTGCTCAGACCGGAATCTACACGCCATCGACCACCGTCGCGGCGGCCTCTGTCACCGATGCGAATTGGACGGTCGTGGTCAACTCAGACGGCAGCGCCGATCTCAAACATTCGGGCACCATCATGGCGAGTCGGGCGACCGGTTCTTCATGTGAGTCGACCGGCGTTTATGAGGCCAATTCAGCGGGCATGACGGCGTACAATTCAGGCTCTCCATGGCGCGCTTTTTTGCAGGTCATTCCGGCGATTGTCAGGGCCGGTTTTGCCTATGTCACGGTCACTGAAATAGCGGGTGCATTGACGGCTGTGGCGGGCCCCTATTTTGCCACCGCTCTGCCTGCCGACGACTCCACCACGATTCACGTTCCTTTCGCTCAATCCGACGGCCTTGGCGGGCTCGTGCAACTCCATACCGGCATGTTGTGCTGGCCGGGAGGAAACATCACAACGGGTATGGATTCCGATGCCCTCGCCTACGTCTCTGCAGTTGCCATCGCGAAGAGCTCCGCCGTCACAACGGCCCAGCAAGCGGCCATCTCCGCTTTCATTGTGGCTGAAAAGGCGGCTGGCCGCTGGTCGTCTCACAAACGCCTTTGGCTGCCGATCTGGAACAATGCCGCAGCCAACTCCATCGACATCGTTACGCGGGCGACCTGGACGCCGCACGGCACCATTGCGCTTGGCGCGGGATACGTCACCCCGGATGGAACCAGTGGCTACGTCGATTTGAACTGCTCGGCATCTGGCCTCGGGTTGAGCAATTCAAGTGCCGGTATCAGCGTTCTGGTCTATTCGGCCGCCTCCGGGTCGGCGGAACAAAACTGGCTTGGCACGTACGACAGCAGCACGCAGGACATCCGCTTCTATTCAGGCGGCTCAGCCGTAGTTTTCGAATGCGCAGATTGGGCCGGACACTTCGGGCCGCTCTTGACGCGATCCAGTCAGACAGGGGTCTTGACGGCGATGCGCTACTCAGGGAGCCACACTATCCGGCAGCGACTGTCGGCTGGAGTGACGGCCACAGGAACCGTTTCTCAAGCAGCGGCAGGAACGACGCCGACAGCCAACTTTTTCGCCATGGCGTACAACCAATACGGCAGCCCCGGCGGATACTGCGGCGGCAGTCTTGGTGCCTTCGGCATCCATTCCGGGATGTCGACGTCTGACACCGATGGATTTTCTGCGAACCTGAAGACGATGTGGGAAGCCTGCAGCGGCTTGACCTTGCCTTGAGTCTTCCGTCGTCATTTCCGGATCAAATCCGGCGGTGAATCGCTCCTGCAGGACCTCTGCAAGCATCCCGCAAACCCCGGTTCCTGGTACTTTTTCTCAGTTCTCTGTCCATTTTTCTCATTTCCGGTGTCGCTTACATCAACGACATGACGAAGATGCTCGAGATGAAGTAGGCCGCCGAGCCGGCGCTTGGGGTTCCCCCCCCGCCTCCACGGGAATCCGCTTCCCTCCCGGCTGAAAACGTGCTCTAATGATGGCACATCGATGCCACTTCCCCTC
>CAIVSK010000429.1 GCA_903908495.1 Akkermansiaceae bacterium | reverse complement strand
ATCTGCGTGAGGCTATAGCTCCAGATAGCAGCGCATGACGCGCGGGGTGATGCCGGTGAGGATTTCCCAGACGATGGTTTGGGCGTGGCCCGCGACCTCGCTCACCGGCAGATTGGCGCCGAAGAGCTCCACTTCGGCACCCTCGCAGATTTCGGTGCAGCCGGTCACATCGACCATCAACTGGTCCATGGTCACCCGCCCGAGAATGGGAAACCGGCGGCCTTCGATCCACACCTCCCCACCGTGCCCCGACACTTGGCGCGGGTAGCCGTCGCCATAGCCAATGCCGACGGTGGCGACCCGGGTCGGGCGGTTGGTGACAAAAGCGCGGCCATAGGACACGCCGTGGCCGGCGGGCAGGTTGCGCAGCAAGGTGACGCGCGACTTGAGGGTCATGACGTTGCGCAGTTGTTGTTGGAAGCCGGGCAGCGGGGAAATCCCGTAGAGCATCAGGCCCGGCCGCGCCAGGTTGCAACTGCCGTTGGCGTAACCGAGGATGCCGGCGCTGTTAGATAGATGTCGCCAGCGGAAGCGGGCCGGGCCGCCGAGTTCGTCGATGAGCGCGGCGAACCCGGCCATCTGGTGGCGGGTGAATTCCTCGTCCTCGTCAGCCGAGGGCAAATGCGAGCCGATGCCTTCGATCTCCAACCCCGCAAACCGCTCCAACGCCGCCAGTATCTCCGCCAAACCGTCCATCAAAAATCCACCCCGCCCCATGCCGGTATCCACCGCCAAATGCACTTTCAGCCGCACGCCGCGGGCCGCCGCCAGGGCGTCGAATTCGCGCGCCTCCTCCAGCGTGGATATGCAAGGCGTCCAATCCCGGGCGACAATTTCCTCACGCTCCGCGGACCAGGTTGGACCTAACAAGTAAATCCGGGTGGCCACCCCGGCATGGCGGATTTGGCGGGCTTCGCGCACGTTGGCCACGCCGAAAAACGCGAGGTCCTCGGTGGCCAGGGCGCGGGCGATTTCCTCGAGTCCGTGGCCATAGGCACCGGCCTTGACCACAGCCATCAGGGCCACGCCGCTGGCTTGGCGGGCCACCGCCAGATTCGAGCGCAGCGCCGTCAAATCGATCTCCGCCCACGCCCGCGGCGGCGAAACTGGAAAATCATCGTTCACGGCGGCGAGCGTAACCGGCCCGACCGGCAGGGCAAGCCCGGTTTCGCGCCGCCTATCAGGAAGGCCGCTACCTGGCAGGCTTGAGCGGGACCACCTGCAATTCCTGGAAGGCGGTGTTTTCGGCGTTGGCATCGGTCACCGGGAAGGTCGCCCACACCAACCAACGGTATGCACCGAGCGCCTTGCCATCGCTGCGGCGGATGCTGGTGGCCTCAAACGGGCCGTCCGCCCGGTGGCGGGTGTCCACCGCGATGAGCGGCGTGAATGCCGCGGCATCGGCCACGTTCCAGCCCGGGTCGGTGGCGGCGGCACTGCCATAGAGCACGAAATTCTGCCGGGCCCGCGCGCTGCCGGCGGAAAACGTGTTGATCCGGGCGATGTCGGTCACCTTGGTTAGATCAAGTTTATACATGCCGTTTTCCACGCCATTGGCAAACACCGGTCCATAGCCGGCGGCGACCGCGCCATCGCCCAGCGTGGCGAGCGGATCATTGTTAGTAGCTGCACCGCCGGCCGACAACCGCCCCTGCAGCACTGCCGCCGACGGCAGCAGGGGGATGGTCTTGAAGTCGGGAGTAGCCACCGCCTCGGTGACCACATAGGCATCGGCGGGCAGCACCAGATCGAGCAGTCGCTGCTTGCGGCTGACTGAAACCGTTAGAGGCCGGCCGGCGGCCGAGTCGCGGAGTTGGAGCAGGGCGGCGATGGATCCAAGCGGTTTGCCATTGGCAGCGACGATCACATCGTCCTTGAGCAGGCCGGCAGCGGCAGCCGGGCTGGCGGCGGGGACCTCGAGAACGAGTACGCCGGATTCGTCCGGCAAGCCATAGGCGGAACGCTCGCCCAGGCCGGCGATGTTGCGGATCCGCGCTTGCCAGGCGTAGCTCGGGCGGGTGACCGGCGCGGGTGGTTGGGCGGCCTCGCCGGGGTGGGTGGCTACTGGCAGTTCGGGGGTGCGGGCGATGGCCTTCAAGTCCGGCTTTTGGACGCCAAACTGGTCCATCGGAAAATTCACAAAGCCCAGCTTGAGGGCCGGCGAGCCGTCCATGACGCGGAAGTCGCCGCTAGCGGGATTGATGAACAATGCGTCGGCCACCAGCGAATGGGTGTCGCGCTTGGATTGGGCGGCGAGTTTGGTGGCGGGGTGCTCCGCGGTGGCACCGGCGCGATGCACCAGATTGCAATCCATCTCCTTGCCCCAAGGGGTGTCGGGCATGCCGCCGGCCGGCAGGTATTGATCGCTCCACATGATGTTATGGCGGAACACGTCCTCGCTGTGCCGGTACCATACGTGCGGGTGAAAGCCGTTGATGAGGATGTTGTTTTCCACCACGCGGAAGAAGCCCTCGCGGTTTTTGAGGCCGCCGTTGAGGCAGAGGTTGTTATAGATATGGTAATTGCTGGACCCGTCGTCGAGGTCGATGTCCCAGCCGTGGTCACAGCGCCAGCGGCTGTTGCGGATGACGGTGGTCTTGCAAGCATCCAGCGTCACCAGCGTCTTGTTGGCTTTCCACCCTGCGTCACTGTTGAGGTCCAGCCCGCCGAGCCCCCAGTAGCGGTCGCGGCCCCACGAGTTGAACGACCCATGGTCACCGGTCTCCTTGACGGTATCGAAGACATCACAAAACTCGATGAGATGACCGCCCCAGCAGCCATCGCCGAAGTTGATGCCGGAGCGCGGCATGTCATAAATCGAGCAGTGACGGATAGATATGCTCTGGGCCATATCCAGCGTCACGCCCGCGGTTTGTTTCTCCACCTGGCCGATGTCATGGATCAGGCAGTCATCGACCACGCAGTCGGCGGGAAAGTTCACGGTCCTGGGGCCCGGTGTCCTGTCGAGCTTGGCAAGGTCACAGCCTTGGTTCCAGCCGAGCGGATTGAAGCAGGCATTGGGATCGCCGATGAAGGCGACGCCGCTGCCGCCGGCGCGGGTGATGTGACAGCCGCGGATGGCGAGCCTGCGGTTGTAGTTGTTGACGAACACGGCGTTGCCGCCGACCTGATCGATCAGGCAGTCGGTGAGCGAGCAGTCTTCCGCGCCGTTGAAGCAGACCGCGCCGCCTCGATAGATCGTCCAATCGCTGCGCAGCAACGGCTCCTTGGTCTCCATGAAGGTGCGGGCGGCGTGACGGAAACCCAGCCCGTGGAAACTCACGAACCGCACCGGCGCCTGTGGGGTGCCGCGCAACTCAACGAGTTGCTTGAGGTGGACCGCTTCGAAGGTGGCCGTGGCGAGGTCCAGCCCCGGTGGCGGCCGGAAAAAGAGCAGGTGCTTTTTGGCATCCAGGAACCACTCATGATCCGCATCGAGCTCCTCGAAGATGTTTTCCACAAAGCGATGCTGCGGGTGCATGCCGGAGGGACGGTTGTTCTGCCAGCCGCCTTGATAGATCAACTGCTTGTCCGGCCCCTTGCCGGTGATGAGGTAATGCATGCCGCCCCATTCGGAGCCGTGCAGGGCATGGATGAAGCCGCCGGCGGGGTCCTGCCAGGTGGCCACCCGTTGCGGGCTGATGGCGTCCGCCGCGCTGCCATTGAAGATGCGCGCCCGGGGGTCGAAGTTCGGATAGCGCGCCAGCACCTGCCGCTCGCCATTGACGAAGAGCTGGTCGGTGGCCAGGTCATCCGGCACCACGGCTTGGAGGATGCCGTCCTTGTAGGGCTGCCACTTGAGCTTGGGCAATTGGAGAGCGCCGCTGATGACCGGTTGCTCGCCGCCATACGCCTGATAGATGACCGGTGCCGCCTGGCTGCCGGAATCCGCCGCGGTGAACACCCAGGTGTCCGGCAGGTGATAGGTGCCCGATCTTATCATGATCGTCACCGCCTCATGTCCCGCCAGCCGGCGCGCGGCCTGTTGAGCGCGCCGCAGGGTGGCGAAGGGTTTGGCGAGGGTGCCGGGGTTGGCATCGTCGCCCTGCACCGCCACATGGAATTCGCCGGCCACCAGCAGTTGGCTGGCCAATGCCGCCAGCAGCAACGCGGTGAGGCTCGTCGGAATGGTTAGCCAGAGGCCGCTGGCGGTGAATTTCGCAAGGTGGTTCGTTAGCATAAACGGCTGGGTTCACTGGATCTCCGCGGGTTTTTCCGCCTGGCGTGATGGTGACGGAGGATCAACGGGGTGGCCAACTGGCCGGCGGTGAATACGGGCATTTGATCGAACAATATTTCAAGGGACCGGGCGCCGCGGGTAATCCCGTTAACTTAGCCCAAGAGCCATTTCATCTGGCAGGTCGAATCATCAGGCAGGGACCGTTTTGGCTCTCGCACGGCGTCAGGAATTCTGAATCTGCGGGTGCGTCCTGGCTTGTCCCCACCAAGCAACCGAGTCCTACGGCGATAATATCACGATATTTCAAAATATTTCTTGGCTTCACCGGGTGAGGTGCTAGGAGTAACCCAATAAGTTGCCGTATGACGCTTTGTCAGATTCCAGCTCCCTTTCGAATACGCCTTTTGTGAAACCACCAGAATCCATGAAAACACGCTCCACCCGCAGAATTTCCCCCGCCGTCAACCTTGGCTTCCAAATCGCCCCGATGGTCGATGTGGTCTTCGTCATCATGCTCTTTTTCATGGTGCTGGCCGGCAGCGTCCAGATCGAGAACACGCTCAACACCCGCTTGCCCACGCCTGGCTGCAGCTCGCCCGCCCCTCTGCCCGCTGAAATCGCCCTGCGCATCGAGGACGACGGCCAGGTGTTGCTCAACGACGACCCGCTCGACACCCCGACCAGCAAGGCGCTGCCAGAGTTGGCGGACAACCTCAGGCAGCTTCGCGACAACAGCCTCGCCGCCCGCAGCGACCTGGTGGTGACCATCTACGCCGACGAGGCCGCCCGCTACGAGCGCGTCATCGACACCCTCGACGCGCTCAGCCGCGCCAAAATCAGCAACGTCACCTTCCAAGCCGTGGCACCGGACTGATCCCAACCCCGCCAACCCACCTCGCCAACCCAACCCAAACAATCCACCCCCGATAACCCACCATGAACTCATACCCCGACTCCGATCCCGTTGCGCCTGCCAGCACCCCGTTGACCCTGTGGGACAAGCTTGGCGGCCGCGCCCTCACCATCGCGATCATCGTGCACATGCTCGTGCTCAGCTTCGGTGCGTTTTGGATTTTCCAGGTCATTCATACACCGCTGCGACCGAACACGGACATTGTCCCCAAAGGCGGCGGCGGCGGTCCCCGTGCGGCGGATCTCGCGATCCGCGACAAGCAACTCCGCGAACTCATTCCCACCACCCAACCCAAACGTGTGGTGAGCATCAGTGCGTTGGCGAGTTACTCGCTCGCGGACCAGAGCGATCATTTCGGCCAAGTATCCCCGCTGATCTCCACTGGTGGCGGCGGCAGTATCGGCAGCATGGGCAGCATTGGCATGGGCCCGGGCTTTGGCCCCGGCAACGGTCCCGGCACTGACAAGGGCAATGGAACCGGTCTGCGCATCTTCGGGCCGCTGTTTCCGCAAATCCTCAAAGGCCGCTGCTCAGAGGGCGACCGGCTCGACCGCATCACCACCAACGGCGGCGTCCCCGCCTGTGAGGACGCTGTGGTCAAGGGATTGCGGTGGCTCAAAGCCAATCAAAATGCCGACGGATCCTGGAGCGGCCAGAGTTCGGTCGCCATGACCGGGCTGGCCTTGCTCGCCTACTTCGGCCACTGCGAAACCCCGGCTTCCACCGAATTTGGCGACTCCTGCCTCAATGGCATCTTGTACCTCGTCAACATCGGTATAAAAAACGACGGCCGCATGGCTGACAATTTCACCGCCAACCATTGGTCCTACGAGCACGCCATCGCCACCTATGCGCTGGGCGAAGCAATCCCGTTTTGCCGGGAGGCCAAACAACCCGTCCCCTATCTGGAAGAAGTCACCGCCAAGGCCGGCCAATTCATCATCGACCACCAACATCAAAACGGCGGCTGGGCCTATGCCTATGCCATCAGCGGCGGCCATACCGACGTGTCGGTCGCCGGCTGGCAGCTCCAGGCGTTGCGGGCTTGCAGCCACACCGGCATCAAGTACCTGGGCCTGGCCTCATGCGTCAGCAAGGGGCTCAAGTACCTGGGCACCTGCCAGAACGTCAACGGCGGCTTCGGCTACGCCGGCCCGACGTCCGGGGTGGCGGAATATTTCACCCTCACCGGTGTCGGTATGCTGTGCAACCAAATGTGGGGCAAAGGCGGCCTTGCCGCGGTCCGCCACGCCGCCAAATACCTGCTCGACAACACCAAGTTTGACTACACTGGGGCCAATTGCGACCTGTACGGCCACTATTACGAATCACAAGCGATGATGCAGCGCGGCGGCAATGAGTGGAAACAATACAACGCGATGTTCCGCGACCAGTTGCTCAACAACCAGGATGCCGATGGCTCGTGGAAAGTGCCCGGCGGCGGCCAAAAAGTGCGTGCAGCGGCAGCCGAATATGTAGGCGACAAAACCTATCGCACCTGTCTGTGCACCCTGATGCTGGAAGTTTACTACCGCTTCCTCAGCACCGGCGGTGGCGAGCGCAACGGCATCTAGAAGTGAGACGTGGCCTGCGGTGGTGCCGCGCTGCGCCTGCGCGAGCCAAAGTGTGGAGTGCGGCGGGAAGGGGCGGAGCCCGCCACGCCGCTTTGGCTCAACCGGCGGAGATCCGGAGTTCCCAGCAGGTGCACGCCGTCTCGCGGATGAGCATCACCCGGGCCGGGAAACGTGGAATCGTGGCACCGGACCGGACCGGATGACGGCCTCAGCGCGTGGCGGCATCGAGCCAAAGCGGTGTCGCGCTGGCGCTTGCCACGCGCACTCCACACCTGCGCTCACCTTGCGCGAGCCGATGCATGAATCGCGCGTGTGCAGTGACGGTCACTGTCTGCCGCCACAATTCGCGCATCGGCATTGCAGTCGGCATTGCGGCCATGCACAGTCACCGTCCATGTGGACATCCATTCGCGAATTTGAAGACATCCGGTACGAAACCACGGAGCAGGGGCGCATCGCCAAAATCACCATCAACCGGCCTGAAGTGCGCAATGCCTTCCGCCCCAAAACGGTCACCGAAATGCTCCAGGCGTTTGAGTTGGCGCATGAAGACCCGCAGGTGGGGGTCATCATTCTAACCGGCGAGGGGGATCTCGCGTTCTGCGCCGGCGGCGATCAAAAAGTCCGCGGCCACGCCGGCTACATCGGCGAGGACGGCATCCCGCGCCTCAACGTGCTCGATTTGCAAAAGAAAATCCGTTCCCTGCCCAAGCCGGTGGTGGCGATGGTCGCCGGCTATGCCATCGGCGGCGGCCATGTCCTGCACATCGTGTGCGATCTAACCATCGCGGCGGACAATGCCCGCTTCGGCCAGACCGGCCCCAAGGTCGGCTCGTTCGATGGCGGGCTGGGCTCGAGTTACCTGGCGCGCATCGTCGGCCAGAAGAAAGCCCGCGAAATCTGGTATCTGTGCCGCCAATACGATGCCCAGCAAGCGTTGGAGATGGGCTTGGTCAACACCGTGGTGCCGCTGGCCGATCTGGAAACCGAAACCCTCAACTGGTGCCGCGAAATGCTCGCCCACTCGCCGCTCGCCTTGCGCTGCCTCAAAGCCGCTCTCAACGCCGATTGCGACGGCCAGATGGGATTGCTAGATCTGGCCGGCAACGCCACCCTGCTCTACTACATGAGCGAGGAAGGCCGCGAGGGCAAGCAGGCGTTCCTGGAGAAGCGCCAGCCGGATTTCTCCAAATTCCCGCGGGTGCCCTGAGCACGGCGGACACGACGCGCAACTTGGCGGCGGGCAGGATGCCCGCGCCGGAGGGACGGGGACACCATGCACCGATCCCTCAGGGTATCGTCACCTTGAGACGGCCGTAGAGTGGTCCGCCCGCGGCGAGGCTGAGCGGGATTTTCACCTCTACGCCGTCAATGCCGGGGCCGAATTCGTCGGAGGCCACGCTGATCATCACGCCGTTGAGACTGTCTTCCGCAGTAGTCCAACCGGTCAGGTTGGACCCGTATTCGACCGCCGGGCCGTAGGCGACGGATTCAGCAGTTCTGCGGTAGGTGAAAATCAGGTCGGAGCCATCGACGGCGATCGTCGGGAGGAGTCTGTTGGAGTCGGACGCCGTGCCGGATGGATTTCCTCCAATCACAAACTCAATGCCGTTAGGGATGCCGTTGTTGTTGGAGTCAGCGTTGGGACCGGCCCCGGTGATGCCATTGAGGGTTTCCCAAGCGCCAGGGGTCCCGAATTGTAACTGCCATCGAGGGTCACGGTGGTGTTGCCGGACAGGTTCAGGCTGCTGAAGTCTCCCGTCGTGGTCGCAAGGTTGAGCACGGTGGTGGGAGTCCAGTTGGCCGCCGTTGCCCAGCTGCCGCCGCTGGCATTGTTCCAAGTGGCTGTGAGCGGAAGCAACCCGCCAACCGCCTCTGAAAATGTCGTGGCGAAGCGGGGCTCGTCGCAATAATACGCATAACTGCCGCGAATGTGAAAATTGTCAAACCGGAAATCGCCTGACGTTGTCGCGTAATAGGTAGTGCTGGAATTTTGGCTGTTTTCGGCATTATTGAGGTTGGGATCCATCCAGATGGTCACCTGATCGCTGCCGCTGCCATTGAACACAATTTTCACGACGAACAAATGGACATTGCCGTCCTGGGTGAACGTGGAACCGGTGCCGAGGTTGTTTTTGAGGTCGCCGTTGGACCGGCCAAACCATGAGAAGGTGTTGGGGTTGGCCGATCTGGTGGGAATGCCCAGAATCTCGGTGCCGCCGTTGTAGAGTTCCAAGCCGCCCCACTGGTTGCTGATGGTGGCATTTTTCTGGTAGAGAAAGCTGTAGTAAAGTGTGCCGGCAGCACCGCCTATCTTTGATGAACTGGTCAAGCCCGCGAGACCGAAGGTGCCGCCCGCTGTGATGTCGAGATTGGCGGTGCAGTCGCCGCTGTTTGAGTAGCTGACCTTGCCGCCGGCAACGGGCAGCGTCTGGCCGGAGGTATACGCCAATCCGCCGGAGCTGGAAACCGTGCATGTGCCGCCGCTCCAGGAACCCCCGCTCGCATAACCGGTGCCTTTGTACGCCTGGCCAGACAGGTTGGCGGCGGTATATGCGGAAAATGCGTCATAAGACAATACGGTGGCGGAGGCACGCGGGCCGAATGCCAGCAACAGGGCGGATATCAGCGCCGAATATCCAATTGTAATGGTGTTTTTCATGGGTTTGTGGAATCTGTGGTTGGTCTTCGCAGGAATACATCCGGGATGTCGCGAAGCAGACAACGGATGAATGTAGCGGATTCGCAGAGACGTTTTCCATGCCCTTTTCAGGGACACTATTTTACGTTTTCCGGTGATTCGGGGTTGCCATCCCGCCAAGGTCCACTAGCTTGCCGCATCGGACCATGCACGGGAGAAAAGCCAGACAGAAACGCATCGCCCTGATTCTGCCGGTGGACGAGTACATGTTGCGTTTGGCGGAGGGGGCGATGGAATTCGCGGCGTTGCACGCGGAGGTCACGTTGGTGGATGTCCCATACCGCCTGGGCGTGAAGGATCCCATCGAAGGACATCTCTTCGATTTTGACGGGGCGGTGGTGTGCCTCGATCCGAAAGACACCTGGGTGATGCACTTGTTAGACGCAGGCAAGACGGTGGTGAATACCAGCGGCGATTGGTCGGCGGATGTGATACCCAAAGTGGTTTTTGGCGGCCCGCAATTGATCCAATCCGGGGTGGATCATTTGCTCGGACTCGGACTTCCGCACGCCGCTTACATCGGT
>CAIVSK010000428.1 GCA_903908495.1 Akkermansiaceae bacterium | reverse complement strand
GCAATTGGCAGATAATCAAGCGAAAGTCGATCATAAAGTTCATTTATTTTTTCTAAATGATGGCTACAAATGAAATCGAAAAAAAGAGATTCGCCTACGGGAATAAGGGTTCCGTGTCATTTAAGCCAAGAATGCCCGTCAAGGGAAGCCGCCCAGCGACCCGCACTGGCGCATCCCATGGGCAGGGGGACAAGATGTACCCCCTCATTGACTGCTGATCGGAGTCCG
Organism: Akkermansiaceae bacterium; assembly: GCA_903908495.1. Taxonomy (GTDB): domain Bacteria; phylum Verrucomicrobiota; class Verrucomicrobiia; order Verrucomicrobiales; family Akkermansiaceae; genus Luteolibacter. The sequence continues at coordinate 3,855 of CAIVSK010000428.1, read as the reverse complement.
CCGCTCCGGCCGGATTCCGGCTACCCCAACGCGTCGTAACAGCGGCGTAGGACGTGGCGGATATTGCCGCTCTCTAACACGAACCAGGCGTCGAGTTGCGGCGCGAGGCGTGGATAGATGGAGCCGGCCACTTCCCGGACGCAGCGGTGGAGCAGTGCGGCGTCCGGTCGCAAGCGGATGAAAACCGGCAACAGGCAGCGGCGGTGGCGGGTGCAGAGGACCAGGCGGGCAGCGGCCAAGCGGCGTGTCAGGCGGGCGCGGCCGATGAGCGGCAGGTGGGTATCGCCATCCACCAGGATGATGGCATCGCGAAGGTCGCGCGGCAAGTCTGCGATGGCGGGTTCCAAGCTGCGGTGTGTGTCATTGAAAAACACGCTGTGCATCGGGTGGCCGCGTGCGGCCAGGCGGCTGGCCATGGCATCTAGCAAGGTGGTCTTGCCGGCGCCGTGGCGGCCGACGACGGCGAGTTTGCCGCGGCCGGTTTCGGCGCGGGCGAGCAGGCCGTCCCACGATTGGCCGTGCCACTCCGGGCGGAATGCGAGCACCTGTTCGAGGCGTGCCATGGCAAACGGGTTGTCTTGCGGGCGCATGTTGGATCGGCCGAGGGCGTTGTGGGTCAGGTCAGATTCCAACGGTTTTTCTTGTTGCCTGGGTTCGGCTCGATGCGTGGCAAGCGAATCTCCTGACCCTCCGGGCCGAACACGAATTCGCGGTGGATGGCTCGCTCACCCGGCCCGATGACCAGTTCCACGCCCCAGCTCAGGGTGATGAGCGAGCCGGAAAACCCGGGCGGCCCCGCCGGCAGAACAAATGAGAAAGTGCGGGCGTCGTCGCTCTGCGGGTTGGCCAATTCCTGTGCCGATACAATGGCGGTATCGGTACTGCCTTTGCCGGAGGTGGTCCAGAACAACCTAACGACAGCATTGCTGATCTTGTCCGCGTGCTGCCAGGAGGCTTTGCCGTCGAGCCGCTCACCGGGGCGGAACATGGCGGGCGTCCGCTCGATGGTTAGGGTAAGCGTCGGTTCCATGGGGTCAGCGGGCGGAGGTGATGGTTAGTATATGCACATCGGCCAGGTCGGGCCAGAGCCGGATGCCGCCTTCGATGCGGAGGGTCCACTCGATGCGGTTGTTGTTAGCCTTCCAGCTTGGCATGAGGTTGGCGGGCAGGGTGATGGCGGCACGGCCCCTTTCGATCATCTGCGGCAGGGTGGAGTCGAAGATGACCGCTTCATGGAAGATTGCGCGATCCGTGGCCGTGTTGGTGCCGCGCCGGTAGGTCGCGACCTCCTCGCCGCGCAGGACGATGCGCAAATTGGCCAGCCTGGCGGCACCGCCGGGGATTTGCCAGGTGACGGTGAGTGGTTGGCCGAGTCGCGGTTGGGCGGGTTCAAGCGAGACGAGCGGCCGCGGGTTGAAAATGGCGCCGAGGGCATGCAGGGCGGCGAGCAACAATCCAATGCCGATGACCACGAACGGGATCATGAAGAGAGTTAGAAACCAGGGAGTGTGGCGGGATTGCCATTCGTCTGCAAGGTGCCACAGGAACACGGAGACAATCCCATTCCAAAACGCGGCGACGAAAAGTGTGCCTAGGAAGCGCAGGATGCGGCCTTTGCCGGGAGTGAGTTGCTGGCACTCGCGCGCCCCGCCCGCAGCGGCAGTTGCTCCAAATCCGTCGGATCGGCCTGGGGGGGTAGTTCCACTGGAGCTGCGGCTGGCATCGCGGGTCAGGGCGCTTGAGCCTGCGGGGCTTTTTCGCCGCAGCACAAACCACAAGCCGCCGAGGCCGATACCCATGAAGGGCAGGGGGAACAAGCCGAAGAGCACCGACCAGCCGAGGGCGCGGTTGCGCACGACTTCCCACGGTTGCCGCGGGTTGACATAACAGGTGATGGCTTTGCCTGGCGGGTTGGCACGCACGACCTCCTCCTTGCCGGAGCGTCCGCCGGAACTCACATCTAGCAGATTGCTGCGGTTGGACCAGTATGCCTTGCCGGCAAAGGTGTAGCGGTAAAAGATATCCGGCGAGTAGGTGCTGCCTTTATCGCCACTGTGGGTCCTGAGCTGGCTCCACACGACCGTGGCGGGTGTTTCCACCCATGATGAGGACGCCACCAGATTCCTGACGATTGGCACGCTGATGACGCAAAACATGCCACAGCCCGCCGCCGCAAACAGCCCGAAAAATGGCACGCCGATCAGCGGTGACAACTGGCTGCTTTGCCGTTGTTGTCCGGTCAGCGCCGCAGCAGCGGCCACGCCGCCGCGGATCTGGCGGATACTTTGCAGCAGCAGGCCGACGCCGATGCCGACGAAGCACAGGCCGAAGCCGGTGAATGCCAGGCCGCCCCAGAAATCGCCGCGTTTGACCATCAGTGCCGCATGGTCCGGATCGTTGCGATCGACCAAGCAGACCGCCGCGGGTGCGCCGAGATATTGGTGCTGCAGGTTGGCGAGCTTTTCATAGTCGCTCTCGCGGCCGTCGTTAGCGGCAGGATTCCCCGCGTCTTCGGCTTCCGCCTTGCGGCCGGACTTGGCAGCGGGCACCCTCGCCGGATACAAGTGGTGGCCGCTGCGTTCGCGGCCGCCGGCCTCGTAGTGGAAGGTGACCTTGGTGCTGAATGGCTCGTTCTGCTTCGGGTCGTCGAGGATTTGGAACTCATCGACCACGCAGGGCACGCGCTGCCAGGTTGACTGGACCAGCGACTTCCAGAACGATCCGCCGCCGATGCTGACAAACATACAGCTGAAGCTGATCCACACGACGGCGAAAATGACGCCGCCAATCCCGCCTGCGGTCCCGCCGGGGTTGCGTCCGGCGCTTGGATTGAACTTGGAGATGAGGTTGGTGGCCATGCGCTTGCAGCCGCAGGGTATTGCCAACCCAGCGGCGGACAAGATCATATTTCAGACGAGCGCCAGCGACGAACACTCCGGGTCCCGGCCAACGACTCCTCTGCAAATAGAGGTAGGGATGGGGCATTGCTGCCCCAGCCCTCCCTCAGAACCGGACGGGCGAATTTCTCGCATCCGGCTCGCCAGTCGATGAGTGCCCGCATGTCTGGCTTGCGCCGTTCACTTCGCGGGGCTCGCGGCTAAGTCGTGAGTGATCGTGGTCAGGAAGACCAACCCCCGCTTAGCGAACCAAGCATTGGGATACCGGTTGTGATCCCGCCCTCGGCCCCGACCCTTGCGCTTGTCCCGCTTGCGCAGGATGCTGCGCAGACGCATCCGCGTCCATTGGTCGAGTCTCTCGGGCACGTTCCGCACGCCTCCCCGGAAATACTTCCCCCATCCCAGAAGGATCTTGTTGACCCGTTTGATGATGGTTTGCATGTCGTTTCCGTTGTTGCGTTTGGTCTTTGCCCGCACATTGTCTTTGAGCTTCTGAACGCTCTTCCCTCGCGGCCATTTGTAGCCGCGCTCGAAATGCCAGCCCAGGAACTCGAACCCGCCTTTCCCAGTGGCATCCACCACCCATGTTTTCCCTGCTTCGAGTTGCTCCTCAACGCGGACCACGGCTGCCTGGGCACTGCGCCCGGGCCGGAAGCCGTAACTCTGTGCGCTGAAGTCTCGATCGAAGATCGGTTCGATGAGGATGCGGAGCGCTTGCTGCACGATGCGGTCACGCACGGTCGGGATGCCCAACGGCCGCTTTTCGCGGCTGCCGGGTTTCTCAATCCATACGCGCCGTACCGGCTGCGGTTCGTAACGGTTTTCGCGCAACAGGCCCTCGATGATGGGTAGTTCCTCCGCCTCGCGTTGCCGCATGGCTTGGGTCATGAAGCCTTCTTACCATCCTCACTCCACTCACCCTGACATCTCCCCCAGTCAGCATGGAACGTGCGATGTC
>CAIVSK010000427.1 GCA_903908495.1 Akkermansiaceae bacterium | reverse complement strand
GGGAGCAACGCCAGCAGCAGTGCTGCGCCCCCAGCCCGATGAGAAGTTGACGATCACACCGCTGCCGCGCTCAAGCATCGCAGGCAGCAGGTGACGCATGATGGAGGCCGGGCCTTTGATGTTGGTGTCGATGACGCGGCCGAAATCCTCGGCGCTGATCTCCCACAGCGGTGCCGGAGGATTGACCGTGGCGGCGTTGTTCAGCACGAGGTCTGGCGCGCCAAAGATTTTCAAAACAACGGCGCAGAAGGCTGCGACATCGGTCTCGCGCGAGACATCGCAGACGTCAAAGAGATGTGGCGACGGGACCTGCTGCCGGAGCATGGCAATCTGCTGCTCATCGCGTCCGCAGCCGGCGATCTGCCACCCGGCTTCGATGAATGCAGGGACCATTGCGCGGCCGAGTCCACGGGTGCAGCCGGTGATGACGACGGTTTTCGGTTTCATGGTGCCGGCCAAAGAGCGTACTTGATAGTCGGCCATTTGCAAGGCATCCTCCGGCCATGGAGCAGCTTGCCGCGGCGTTTTTCTTGATCATCGGCGGCATCGTGCCGGTCCTCGCAGCGGAGCCCGCCACCCCCGTTGTCGCGCTGCAACCATACGGCGACGTGAAGGCCGAACGCCTGTTGGTGGTCAAACAAGGACTGGAAAATGCATACGGCCTGAAGGTGGAAACCTTGCCCGCAAAGCAGCTGCCCAAGGCGGCTTGGTATGCGCCGCGGGCCCGCTACCGTGCCGACATCCTGCTGGATGAGCTGGGCGGCCACTCGCCCGGCCCCTATCAAATCGTGATCGGATTCACAGCCTCTGACATTTCCGTGACCAAGGACCAGCACGAGGACTGGGGGATTTTCGGACTCGGCCAGCTTGGCGGGCGGGCCTGTGTGGTATCCACGTTTCGACTTGGCGCACGGGGAGCTGACGAGACGAAGCTGCGCGAACGACTCCGGAAGGTTGCGATCCACGAGGTGGGCCACGTGATGGGCCTGCCGCACTGCCCGCACGAGGGGTGTGTGATGCACGATGCGGAAGCCAGCATCGCCACCGTGGACGCCGAAACCGGCACCTTCTGCGAGTCCTGCGCCAAGGCATGGCGGGAGTGGCTTCAACGAAAAGACAACTGATCGACCGGCCGGTGCCGCGCCGGTCCAACCACATTCCGTTTGACCCAGCGTCCCTCCCGGTGCATCTCTTCCGCTTGTGGAGCACCCGCTGACAGCCTTGTTCGTCGACTGCGATTCCCACTTCGCGTCGGTCGAGCCGCATCTTGATCCCGCCCTGCGCGGCTGACCGGTGGGCGTGGCACCGGTGATGGCGCCGGGTACTTCAATATAGATCAATCAATCGGTTCAGGGAAAATTCATGGGGCTGGAATGCTGCGCCTCACTCCAGCGGAACCGACATCCGCCTGCTCGTCAGGAGTCGGTTCAGTAGAACGAGGTCTTCCTCACTGACGTCAACGAAGGTGTCGAGACTTCTCAACGCCATCACAATATCCTCGTGAGACGGTGTGCCCGGCAAGGTGGGTGTTTCCCTACGAGTGAGGCCTGCCGGATAACGCCGCCATCCGAAGAACATGTTGAAGGCCACGGCGATGCCGATCATCAAGAGACAGTTAACCAGCACCGGGATGAACACGAAACGGAAACCCAATTCATGAATCGCTGCGCCGCCCAGCACCGCGCTTAGGGATGTGGCGGCACCCGGCGGGTGAATGCACTTGAGTTGGTGCATCATGCCGATCGACAAGCCCACTGCCAGTGCTGCGGCAAGCTCGGGCACAGGAATCCATCGAGCACAACTCACGCCGATAAGCGCGGATAACACATGGCCGCCAAACACCGGCCAGGGCTGGGAAAGTTGGCCGTGCGGAACCGCGAACAACAATACCGCGCTGGCCCCCATCGAGGCGAGCAGCGTTACCTGGCCGGAGAGGTGGAGGACCCGCTCGTTCATCAGGATTAGCAACAAAATGGAAATCAATCCACCGGCCGTGGAGACCAACTTTTCGCGGCAGCTTACGGGGCTGAGTTCAATGCCTAGCAGGGTGTTCAACTGATTCATGTGGGATGCGGGCGGATGCATGGCGTAAACTCGTGCCTTTGACAACCAAAGACACGATGACGTCAGCGCAAAACAGCAAACCCTGCCAAAGGATCCTGAGTGCCTCTGGCACGAATTCTGACCTGCAAGGAAGCAGCGCAGGAAAATGAATGCGGTAGCAGGCTCCTCAGCTGCCACTGCTGTCCCCCGTTGCTCGTTTGTCGCCGCCTTCATTGAGCGCAACCCGGAGTTCGCGGAGTTGGTGGACCAGTCACACCCGTCATGATCCAAGCACCCACCACCCTGCGCAACTGAACGAAAGCTGTGCTGACCCCCGCGTCATCCGTGTTCCAAAATGATTCGACTCAGAACAACTCCTGCTGCCCGACACTTCCGCCACCATTCTTGAGGGGGCTGGCACATGGCACCACGGTCAGCGCTCCGCCATACGGCTGGAAGTTCCAACGATTGCCGCCATCAAGAACCCCCTGCACCTCATCCAAGCGCAGCACCGCAGACATGCGGCTGTGGCTGGCCGCCATCATCGGCCGGTGTTGATGCAACGAAAGCACTTGGCACGTCCCCTGATAACGGCTAGACGAGTGGCGGACAAGGATCTCAAACCCCACCCCACCTCAAACTCATCCCCCCATGAAATCGATCAAGAACCTGACGCGCATGACCTATGAAACCGCCGCCTTCCAAGGCTGGCGTCTCGCCATCAGCCGCAAGGGCTCGTCCTTCACCAAGTATTTCTCCGACAAGGTTTACGGCGACGAGGCTAAATCGTTCGCCGCCGCCGAAGCCGCACTGGCGGGGTTGAAGATGGTCCTTGAAGGCGCAAGGTTGGTCGATGGCAAGCACACGGCGACGACCAAGGCCAAGGTCGAGAAGCTGCTGAAGCAGGCGTAGGTATAAGCATAGGCCGCCTTGTTCGCAGTTCAAGTCGGGAACCAATTCAGACATCATGAACAGGGGTGGCTTTTCATGGCGGCGTTTCTTGGGTGTCT
>CAIVSK010000426.1 GCA_903908495.1 Akkermansiaceae bacterium | reverse complement strand
TTCGTTCGCGCCGATGACCGGCACCCCGGTGGTCACCCAGATCGACGCCGATTGGGAGCGCGTCGTCATCGAGGAACCGGCCGGCTCGCCGGTGCCTTCCGCCTGCTTCAGCCGGGTGGCGGTGGCCCTGCCGTGATGAAACCGGCAAGGCCTGCGGGTCATTCTTGAATTCGGCACAAGGATTGACATCCGGCTGCCGGGCTGATTGGCTTGCGCCAGTGAACTATCATCCAGCCATCTCGCGGCGGGTTGCCCCCGCCGCCTATCCATTCCGCCTGGTCCGTCACGGCGCCACCCTTGCCATGGCGCTGTGCGGCTGGGTTGCCCTCACCCTTGGTGCCGCAGCCCGCACGTCGCCAGCGCCCGAGCCGACGCGCATCATTTTTGACACCGACATGGGCAACGATATTGATGATGCCATGGCGCTGGCGTTGCTGCATGCGCTGCAAGCCCGCGGCCAATGCCGGATTCTCGCCGTCACACTCACAAAGAACGACCCGCTGGCCGGCCCGTTCGTAGCGGCTCTCGACACGTTTTACGGGCACGGCGCGATCCCGATCGGCGTGCGCCGGGATGAAGGCGGCAAGAACAACGAGAACCGGTTTCTCAAGCTGGCCGACGCACATGACGGCGAGCACTTGCGCTACCCGCGGGACTTCGACAACGCCGCCGCACCGGAGGCCAAGGAGTTGCTGTGCAAAACCCTCGCCGCCCAGCCCGACGGCTCGGTGGTGGTGGTGCAAGTCGGGTTTTTCTCGAATCTGGCCGGCTTGCTTGGTTCGCCGGCGGACAAAGCCCTCGTGATGAAGAAAGTGAGGCTGCTCTCGGTCATGGCTGGCGCGTTCCAGACCGTCGAACATAACAATCATTTCCTGGAATACAACGTGGTGTGCGACATTCCTGCCGCGCGGCAGTTAGCCCAGGACTGGCCGACACCCATCGTGTGGAGCGGGTTTGAAATCGGCATCGCATTGAAATATCCGGCGGCGAGCATTGAACATGATTTCAACTACGTCCCTCACCATATCATTGCCGAAGCCTACTGCCTCTATCAACCGCCACCACACGAACGCCCGACGTGGGATCTAACCGCGGCACTGGTCGCGGCCCGCGCCGACGCCGGCTACTTCGACCTGTCCCCGCCGGGTCGCGTGACCGTGGAAGCCGACGGGTTCACGCGCTTCACCCCCGAGGCCGCGGGCCGCGACCGCTTTCTCATTCTCAACACCAGCCAGATGGCTCGCACCCGCGAGGCATTGGTGCAACTGGTGTCGCAGCCAGCAGAATGCCAGAACTGAGCCTGGCTAGCTCCGGCCCGCCATCGTCGCGGCTTCGCCCCGCCATCTGGTATCAACGCGCCAGTTCACACCGACACGTCCTGGTTGAAAAACACCTTGATGAATTTCATGCCCTTGGCGTCGTCGAAGCCGCGCTCGATGACCGCGTCGGGCTTGCCGGCCAACGACGACTTCAGATGGATTTCCACGCCGGTATCGAGTTTGATGACGGCGCTGACCTTCTTTTTCGCCTTGTTGACATCCTTTTTCGAGATATCGAACGAGTCTTCCAAGCGGTGGCCCTGATCTTTCTCGACCTGGGCGCGGTGGGTGGCAAAGCGGGCGGCGGCCTCCGGGGTTTTGAGCACCTGTTCCTCGAACTCCTGCAGACTGAATTTTTCCTTGCCCTCAAAATAGCCCAGCGCGTCGTGGGCGGCGCTGCAGGCCCCCCACGGCGGGGCGTCGTCAGTGCGGGGTTGCTGCTTGGCTTCCTGTTCGACAAAGGCGACCGCCATGTTGGCATATTTGTTGGTTAGGAACGGGCTGTCGGTGATGGGCACCACGGCGAGGAAATCGCGCACCCAGAACCGCGACTCGGTGCCGGAGCGGTCGAAGGTCAGGACGTGGCAGCCTTTTTGCGGTTGGTGATTGAGAATGAGGCAGCCCTTGTCGATCTTATCCGGGTTGATGCCTTGTTCGGCGGATAGCAGCAAATCGCCGTCGCGGGTCGAAATGCTCAGAAACGGCACCACACTTTCGGATTTTAAAATGCACAGTCCCTGGGTGAGTTCGCCGTTGACCTCGATGTCGCGGATGAGGCACATGCAGAGGTCGCCGGATTTGATGTTAGGGTGGTTGGATTTGGCGTAGAGGCGTTTGGCGATGTCGCAGCCCTTTTCCAACAGGCAGGCGGGGTCGGCGAAGATGGCGGCGGCGAGGCAGTGCATTTCGTGCTGGTCGAGCGCCGCATGATGGCTGAAGCGATGGCCGCTGAGGTTCTTGAAGGGCTTGAGGAAGATGGCGCAGAGCGTTTCCTGGTCGTCCTCGGCGATGGCGCAGATGTCCTTGGACGTTTGCAGGGGCTCGTCGCGTTGCGGATGACCCACCTTGGCAAGCACGAGACCGGTGGTGATGGCGGAGTTGAATCGAATCTTTACGGACATGGGGCGCGCAGCCTAGAGGCCGACCGCCGATTGCGAAATCAAAAACCAAAAAATCTCGGTTCGGGCAGGTGGCAGCAGGGAATTGTAGATGCCAAGGTCTCGCCCCCCGGCGGGCCGCTCAGGAAAATTGGCGGTAAAACATGATGGCGGAAATGGTGAAACCGATGGCCGTGACGACATGGCGCACCATCGGTCGTGGGATGCGCTGGGACAGGCTGGCACCCAGGTAATAGCCGGTCAGTGCGCCGATGGTCATCATGCCCGCCCTGTTCCAGTCGACCATTCCGCTGGCCACGAACCACGTCGCGGCGACCCCATTGATCAGCGAGCCGAGCAGGTTTTTCAGCGCGTTCATCTGATGAATGTCGGTCAGACCGATCAAACCGAGCGAGGCGAGCATCAGGATGCCGATGCCGGCGCCAAAGTAGCCGCCGTAGAGCGCCACGCCGAATTGGAACACCACCGCAAGCCAGGGCGCGGTGATGTGGCGCGGCGCGGCATTCGCTGCGGGCGGTCCCATCCATCTGCGGATCGCTTCCTGCAGGAGAAACAAGACCGTGGCGAACAGGATCAGATAGGGCACCAGCGAGGCGAATAATTGGTCGCCGCTGCGGGTGAGCAGGAAACTGCCCAGCCAACCGCCCACAATGCTGACTGGCACAAAGCGGCCGAGCCAGTGGCGGATGGCCGGAAATTGTTTTTGGAAGCCGAAAATGCTGCCGGCGGTGCCGATGACCAGAGCGGTGGTGCTGGTGGCGTTGGCGACCATCGGTGAAGTGCCGAAATACAGCAGTGCTGGAAACGTCAGCAAGGTTCCGCCGCCCGCCACGGCATTGATCATGCCCGCGGCGGCTCCTGCCAATATCAATGCAACGATTTCCACCCACGTCATGCCGGGCGCATTGTGCCGTCACATTCCGCGAACGCAAGGCGTGCTTCGCCGATCTTTTCCTTGGCGGGTTCGTGCCATCGCCTCGGAGCTCTGGATTCTCACGGTTCCGTGGCCATTTCCGCGCAGTTGATCTCGATGACGGGCTGCAATTCGTGCAAGCCCGCCTGCAACATCCGTCCTGGAATGCGCGGCTTGTATTTTGATAGATCCAGCGCGTTGTTGGCGATTTTGAGCCCCGCGGTCGAGGTCACCAGGATGCCGGGCATGGCGCAATCCTTGACGGTGTTGCCGGTGATGGTGATGTTGCGGTGGGCACCTGCGGGGGCGATGGCACCATCGCCGGCGAGCGCCTCGACGCAGATGGGAATGCCGCGGCATGCGGTGATGGTGTTACCGGTGATCCGGAGCCCGCTGCTGCTGCCGGACTCGAGCCACCAGTACTCGGGCGCGACGAGAATGGCGGACATCCAGGCCCCGTCGATCCGGTTGCCGGTGATTTCACCGTTGCTGGCCTTGATGAGGATGCCACGCGAGCGGTTGCAGCCGAACTCGCAGCCATTCACCGCGAAGCCGTTGCCATTGCGGTTGGCGGCGCAAAGCACGCCGCCCTGCGGGATGTCGACATCCCTGTCTAACATGATATTGAAGGCGCTGCCGAGTCCGCGCCCGCTCTTCAATCCGGCGTCGAGGTTTTGCTTGGCGAGGAACGCCCGCTCGTCGTCGCGGATCGGGCCGGCAGCTTCCACTGAGACTGCTTTGGCATCGGGCAGGCGTTGGCCGGTGTAAAGCACCAGTTCCAGCGGGTCGCCGGGCCGGACGTTCATGGCGCCCTTGGCCAGCACGCGCAGTTGCCTGCCTTGGGAGGACATGATCAAGTGGTAATCGCCGCAGATGTTGATGCAGTCGTCGCCCATGAAAAACGCCGTGCATTCGAGGTAGGCCGGGCCTTTGATGGCGTGCTTGCTGTGGTACGCGTCGGCGTCCAGCGAGCGCAAGCGGGCGGCGGCCCGCGGCACCGGATCGCTGGCTGGCGGGCGGCGGTTGATCCGGCAACGATAGTACGTGCTGCCGTCACAGTCGGTCTCGATGAAGCCGAAGCAATTCGAGGCAAACAGGTCGATGTTTTCCAATCGCACGTTGACGTTGTGGCTGCACTCGATGGCGTGGGGAGCGCTGCCGTGCGGGGCGAATTCCGCGCCGATGACGATCAGGTCGCCGACCTGCTCGGGATCGCCGGCCCGCCCGCCGGGATGGATGAGGCGCAGGTGGCGGGCGTCGATCACCTCGATTTTTTCCAAGTAGCGGTCATCACATCGCAGGGTGCGGGTATCGGGCCGGAAGATTTCATATTTGAAATTGCGTGCCGAGGCGGCCGGTGGATAGCCGTCGAAGAGTTCGATCTCGTGGACCGATTTGTCCGCCGAGAATCCACTGATGCGGCCCTGGGTGAATGGCAGCGGATCATAATCGATGACCAGTCCGCGCAGCGTGACGTTGGTGCAATCGCTGAGGGTGAGGGCCCGGGTGGTTTCGGTGCAGATCATTTCCACCCCGTCGGCGATGATGGTGATGTCCTTGAGCCCGCGCAGGGCCAAGTGCTCGCGATTTCTCGGCGTCACCCGGTAGCGCCCCGGCGGCACCACGATGTGTTGCTTGCCGGCCGCGAGTTGCTGGTCGATGCAGCCCTGCACGTCGAAGGCGACGCCGTTGGGCGCAGTTGCGGCGATGCTCCAGGGCGGTACCAGGACTAACAACAGGCACAGTCGCAAGGGTGTTTTCATCGTGGTGTCAGGATTGGATTGCCCAGCTCCAAGGGTCAAATGATCGGGCTGGTCGAATCCGCAGGCAGGGCGGGGGGCTCACGGCGCGGCATCGGCGGCGGGGAAGCGCTTGCGGATGAGCACGTAGGCGATGACGGTCAGCACCCCGAGATTGGCAAGCAGCGCAAAGACCCTCACAAATGAGATTCTGAGCCACACTTCGTAGATCTCAATAGGCAGATAAATGGTGCCGCTGACCAGCGCCAGCCACTCTGCCCATAGCCGCTCCCGCCACAAGCCGTAGCCCTCGACGAAGCGGAAGACCGCGTAGGTGAGCGCGAGGCCCGCGAAAAACCATAACCTGCCGTCCGTGATGTCGTCCGCCAATTCGATGAAGATCTTCGGGTATTTTTGCGCCGGATCGAGGTGCACGAGTGACACGAAGTCGATGGCGATGCGGTGGGCGTCTTGGTGCAGGAGCCGCAGCAGTCCGCATCCCACCGCCAGCACCAGAGCGCCCTTGACCGCCTCAAACACCGCAACAGTGCGGATGCTTTTGCGTAGTCGCGGCGAACTCACGAAGTCGGTTGGAGCAGGTAGAGGCCCATGGTGGCGCCGGACGCGTCGGCGGCCGCCATGCGCTTTTTCTCGTGGCCGGCGCCCCAGGAGTCACTGAAGATGATTTCCTTGTCGGTGTCGTTGTAGCCGATGATCAGGCGCATGTGGCCGCCCTTGGACTGGCGGGCTTTTTCGCCGTTCTCCGGGAACAGGCCGAGTTGCAGGCCCCACATGACCGGCACGCCCTTGTCGATGTTTTCATGGACGATGCGCATGAAGCGATCGAATGTCTGTCCGGTGCCATTGACGTCGCGCAGCACGTCCGGGTCGAGACCTCCGATGAAATAAATGTAGTGGCTGGTATCGAGGATTTTTTTACCGAGTTTTTTGGCGGACCGGTTATATTTGGCCATGAACGTTTGGTACTTGTGGCTTGAGTAATCGAGGTCGAGGAGCGTTTGGAAGCGGGTTTTGTACTTGCCGGCAATCTTGCGCAAGGCGGCCTCCATTTCGTCCGGATTGGTGCCGCCGCCGCCCGCCTCATTGCCGGAAATTTGCGCCAGTTCATGTTGATCGGCGGGCACGCCGTAGTAATTGAAGACCCGCGCGGCGGTGGCCACCGCGCAATATCCCTTGTCGCCTTGGTCCACCATCGGCACCGTGGAAATGAACACGTCGCCGCCGGCCTCGCGCTTGATGGCCTTGCCCAAATCGATCCGCCGCACGGCTGCGGCGGGGCCGGCACTGGTGCCGAGTTCCGCTGCGCTCGACTGCTTGGGCAGGAGCCGCAGGCGGATGAATTCGCCCTTGAAGTTTTTGCCGGTGCGTTCGCGACCGGTGTTTGGATCCTTGACCTTTTCCTTGCCGCCGCTGTACTCCAACTGGGCCATCATGGCCTTGCCGCTCCACATCCGGCGATCGGCCTTGGCCGCATTGGTTTTGTCTTTGCCGCGATCCTCGAATTTTGGTGCCACACAGCCGTTCAGTTCGCTGCTCCAGCCGTCGACGATTGCGTTGAAATCCTTCTCCGTGACGTCGGCGTTCTTCGAGTCACCCTTGTTCCAAATGGCGATGGTCACCTCGGTGAGTTTGCCGGCTTTGAGGAGGAAGGAAATTTCCTCCACATTTTTGGTGCCGCCGAAGGCAGTTAGCTTCATTTGGTCGAAGCCCCAATTGTCGCGCCGGATCATGCCGTGATCCTTGACCTGGTTGGAGAGCCACTTGAAGCCCTTGTCCTTCCACGTCTTCTCCAGCGTCTCGTCGGTGTGGGCCCATAGCGTGTCGGCATCGAACACCTCGTCGATGGCCACGGTCTTGGCCTTGCTGTCATCCTGGATGACGACGACTTTGTTCTGGCCGCTGGCAAGCGGCAAACAGGTGAAAATAGCTAGCGCGACGGTCGGTAACAGGGGCAGTTTCATGGCTGAGTGACTGGCGGGTTGAGGGTACAGGTTGGTGGTGGCCTCGCTTCGAAAAACCACTTGCAGCCGAAAATAGCCATCCGCACCGAATTGCCAAGAAATTTCTCGGGGGATTGTTAGTCAGAGGATGCCCGCCGCCATTGCGGATAGCCGATCACGGGCCGACCAGCCGAACTGATCCTGGTGGAAGGCCCCCCTCGCGGCGCGGCGCGATTTTGACAAGCACGGGTTTAGGGGCGAAACTCCACAACCGGGTGGGCAGGCCGATTCCACCCGGATTACCGGATGCTGACGAACTTTCCCTGTGTGATCCATCCGCCCCACCCTTGGCGACGCGAATTTCAGCCGACAAGGGTGGCCGTATCCAGCAACCAACCCATGGACAAACAACATGAAAACGATTATTTCTGCGACCTCCCCGGTCGCCGTCCGCTCGCCCCGGTTCCGTCTTTGCGGCATGGCCGCCGCTGCCGGTGTCGTGCTTGTCGGGTTCATTCCCGGCGTATCGCCGGTGCTCGGTGCGAGCGCCAGCTTCGTGCAGAAGGACACCACCACGCAGGGCACTTGGATCAATAGCTCGACAGGAGTGAAGATCTACGGAGCTGACGGTTATCTCATGATGGGCAGCAATTATGTGCCCATCTCCGCCCTGCCCGGCTATGTGAGTCGTCTCACCTACCCGGGTTTTCTCCCCTACGTCTGGCGTGAACCCAGCGCCGCCATTTTTCCAAGAGACTTGCAGGTTCCGGTGGCACCCTATACCTCGAGAATCGCTTCAGGCTGGTATTTCTGGCCCGGGGTAACTACCGACAACACGATCGTATTGAACCTCACGGACAGCGAGCCACACCTGATGGCGATGTACCTCGAGGATGCAGACTCGATCGTCAGGCGCGAGTCGATCCAGATTCTGGATGCTGCCAGCGACGCACTGCTCAACACCCAGGACTTGACCACTCCGTTCGACCAAGGGGTGTGGTTGCAGTGGAAGATTACCGGAAACATCAAGATCAAGGTCATACTGACAGCCGACACCAACACCGCGCACATGGGTTTCTTCTTTGATCGGGTCCCGTCGGCCGCGTATGTCACCTGGCTCACCCGCTTCAGCTTCGCCGCGGGTGCCAACATGATGCCCTCAGGCGACCCGGATGGCGACGGAATGAGCAATCAACAGGAATTCGCCTTCGGACTCGATCCCACCCTCGGTTCGTCGGTTAACCCGATCACCACCCCGCTCGTTGAGAGTACAGGCAAGTTTCACTACACCCGGTTCGCCACCAGCGCTCTCTCCTACAGCGTGCTTGCCTCCACCGATCTGCTGACTTGGACCCCGGCTGCCGTGACGCAGTCGGTCACCGCAACGCTGGACGGCGTTGAGGATGTCGAGGTCACGCTCACCGCCCCGCCTCCGCCGGGCGGCAATTTGTTCGTGCGCGTGGCAGCGCAGTGAGCCCGCGTCGACCCGGGCGTCGGCGGTCGCTGTGGCATCCCGCCCAAGCCTGGGCAATTGGGAGAGGGGGTTTTGACCGCCGATGAACACAGAGGGTCGCCGATGACGGGAGATTCTTGATTCCATTTGGGTCCATCGGGGGGCATGCATGGCTTGTGCGGAGCCGACAGGCGTGCCAGGCTTCCCGCATGCCCACCGTCTATTGCTATGAGAAATGCAGCACCTGTCGCGACGCCCTCAAGTGGCTCGATGGGCAGGGCCTTGCCTATCAGATCAAGGCCATCCGCGACACCCCTCCCACGGTCGCCGAGTTGCGCCGCGCTCTCACCGCCGTGGGCGGTGAGCTGCGCAAGTTGTTCAATTCCTCCGGCCTCGACTACCGCGCCTTGGGTCTGAAAGACCGGCTGCCGGCCATGACCGAAACCGAGGCGCTCGAGTTGTTATCTAACAATGGCAACCTGGTCAGGCGCCCGTTTCTCATAGGCGGGGCCACGGTGCTGGTTGGCTTCAAGCCCGCAGCCTGGCAGCAGGCGTTGGCGGGCGGGGACAAGGGCTCGGTGGCAAGTCATGGCTGAGTGGCCGGCGGTTTCACCGCGGATTCAACCCACACCGCGTCATTCATGTAGGCCCTCGCGTAGGCATAAGGCATGCTGCCGTCGCGTCCGTCGCCGTTGGAGTTGCGGAAAACAAACGTGCCGCCGCCAGGTTGATCGGCGGCGTCGCTGTAGCCGACCAGCAGCACGCTATGGCCGTCGAACACATCTTCGGCCGGACACATCTGGAGCACCGCGTTTTGCCAGCGGGCCTGCTTGGGCCAGCGGAAGCCTCCGCAGACCGGCCAGCCTTGGTTGAGGGTGTTTTTGATTCCGGCGAGCTCGTCATCACTCAAGCCGGTAGTGACGTTCCACTTCTTGATCCAGTGCAACTGCAGACCGAGTGCGAGTATGGTCTTGGCGTCGGCCCGTCCGGCTGGATCGGGTGAGCGGGCGGGGTCGAATTTTGCCAGGTAGGGCATTTTTGCTTCCGAGCAGATGCCGTGGCGAGCAAAGCCGTCCCACATATCGGTAAAAAACCCGCCGTCGCGAGCGGCTCTACCGGTCTGGTTGGCGGCCCAATTGAGGAATTCCGGGCTCAGGCGCTCGCCGTGTTTGCGGCTGTGGGCGACGGCGAATTCGAGTGCGCCGGTGAAGGTGCACACCGAGCAGGTCGGCCGCCCGCCCTGCAGCCGCGGCCCCAACCCCCACTCCGTCAGTTGCGGGCGCAGATCGATCAGGGCGGGCAGCTGTTGGCACCCTTTCGGATTGTGAGCCAGGGGTTCGGCTGCGGTCGCGGCGGCGGGTGGTAAACCCAGGCCGAGCATTCCCAGCGTCAGAAACAGGCCGGGTGATGTTAGGCGCATGATTGGAGGGGTGGCTGGGCGGCTATCCTACACAGCCGCTTATTTGGTGAAATCCGGGTGTTTCGGGTCTCCCATGGATTCCAGGAATGCCAGCAGGTCGAGGATTTCTTCCGGCGTGTAGGTGTTGAGCAAGCCCTCGGGCATGAGTGAGAGCTTTGATAGTTCGCGGGACTTGATTTTCGCTTTGTTGACTGGGATGGTGGTTTTGTCGAACGGATTGGGCTGGACCTCGACCTTGTCCGCCGTTTCCTGGGCGATGCGGCCGACCACGACGCTGCCGTCGGTCAGGGTGATGAACGCATTCATATACTGTTCGGAGACCACCTTCGAGGGCTCGGTGATGGACTCCAGAATGTCCTGACGCTTGAAGCGGGCTGAGACGGCGGTTAGATCCGGGCCGGCCGAGCCGCCTTGATCGCCGTAACGATGGCACAGCAAGCATTGGGCGGAATTGAAAATGGCCTTGCCGCGGGCAAAGTCACGGCCCTTGCCGACATTGTCCAGCAGTGGCTGCAGATCGGCGGTGGTCCAGGCCTTGACCAGTTTGCGGGCTGCAACCGGCGCTGCGGCGGCGGGTTCGGCGGGCGCGGCGGGCGGGTTCGAGGCACCGAGCGCGGCGACTTCTGCGGGGGTGAGCGAGGCTTTGGCCTCGTCGAGGGCGTGGGCCAGGAAGCCGGCGAAACTTGAGCCGTTGTTGTATGGGATGCCCGCATCGTTGAACCACTGGACGACTTTCGCGGGATGCTGCTTGGCCCGGGTGTCGGTCCACCATGCCAGATAATCCTTGCGCAGATCATTGCTCCAGCCCGCCTTGATATTGCGCAAAGCCATCACATAGGTGATCTGCTCTTCCTGGGTCGTTGCCGCCTTGAGCAGCGCGACGGTTTTGGCAACCGCCTCGGGGGCGTTGAGCGCGAGCAGGATTTGGCATAACTCGCGATTGGCAAATTCGCTTGTGGCCGGATAGAGCGGGTTGACATCGGCGATGAGCGCCTTGGCAACCTCACCGGTCGGGAGCCCCTGGCGTGCAATCGAAACTTCCACCACGCGCAATTTGTCGAGCGTCTGCTGCTCAGTGAGCTTGGCGGCCGGAAACGCGGCCAGAGTCTTGAAAATGGCCGCTTGGGTGTCGGCACCAGCGAGGCGGGCCAGCGCCAGCAGCGCACTGAACGCCGCGTCCGGCTGGGTTTCCGCCAATGCCCGGGCCTGCCATGCTGCGACGGGATTGCGTTCAATGGCCAGGCGTGCGGCATAGCGGATGAAGCGGTCCGGGCTGCGCAGATGCGGCCAGGCAAACTCAAGCGCGGCGGGATCGGCTTTGACGTTGCAGGCCTCGAGCTGGTGGCGCAGGTCGCGGGCGCTGCTGGCGCTCGAGTCGCGCAAGTTATTGGCGGCAACCGGAGTGGCGGCCTCGGTGCCGGTGTAACTGACCCGGTAGAGGTCCGACTGGGTGCCGCGGCCGCCGATGGTGAAGTACAGGGCACCATCGTCGCCGATCACCACGTCGGTTAGATTGAGCGGTGTTTTGCCGTGGTTTTGGTGCAGCCCTTTGGGCGCTACGAAATTTTCCCAGGACCCGGTGTAGCTGGCACCGGCGGGGGTCAGGTGGACGGCGAGGAGCCGGCCATAGGTCCAATCGCAGGCAAACATCGCCTTTTGATATTTGGGCGGAAACTTGGCACCGGTGCCGAAGATCACGCCGGTGGGGCTGCCGATGCCGACGGTCACCGCGGCCGGCAGGCTGTCGGGGAAATATTCCGGCCATTTTGCGCTGCCCTCGCGAAATCCCTGATCGCCACCGCGCACGGCATGGAAAATGCGAATCGGCCGGTACCAAGGGGTCCCCCAATCCCATTCCATGTCGCTGTCGAACCCGAACAATTCGCCGTCGGCGTTGAAG
Source organism: Akkermansiaceae bacterium (assembly GCA_903908495.1). GTDB lineage: Bacteria > Verrucomicrobiota > Verrucomicrobiia > Verrucomicrobiales > Akkermansiaceae > Luteolibacter. The sequence continues at coordinate 14,777 of CAIVSK010000426.1, read as the reverse complement.
GCAATGTCGTAGTCGTTGCGCTGGCCTGCCGCAAACAACTCAGCGTTTTTACCGTCCAAATCCATGCGTGCGATAAATCCGCCCGGCGGCGGCTTGCCCGCGCCAAACCCGTTGCTGTCTTCCATGCGCTTGAGCGCCAGGTCGTCGCCGTAGTTGCGGTGGGGCGAGCTGGCTGCGAGGTCCGTAGGTACGCCGGTGAAGTTGCCGCAGACCGCATAGAGCATCCGGTCCGGCCCTAACACGAGGGCATGGGCACCGTGCTCGCCCGCGCCGCCCGGCCACTCGCGGAGGAATTCGGCGTCGTCGTAGCTATCGTCGCCCTTGGTGTCCTTGCAGCGGTAGAGCGCGAAGCCGCGGCTGCCGTTGCCATTGATGTACAGCGTGTTGCCAACGAACAACAGGCCCATGGTCTCACTCACAGGAATGTGGAGGAGCTCCTGCTTGATGCTTTTGCCGTCCTTGAGCGTTACCCGGGTGATGGGTTGGCCGTGTTGGCCGCCTAGCAGCAGGCGGCCTTTGGGGTCCTTCGCCATGCAGATCCACGACCCGTTCTTGTTGCCGCTGGCGCGCAGGACGTGCTCGATTTTGAAGCCGGGAAGCGTGTCCAACACCGCTGCGGGGTTCTCGGTGATGGCGGCGGCACTCACCGGCACCGAATTATCCGCCGGTCCATAGACGGCCTTGGTGATGGCAAGCGTCTGTCCGGTGGGCACCGCAAGGTCCAATTGGCCACCCTCCGCCACCTCGCGCACAAGCGACGCGGCACCGGCGCGGTATTCGACGTGGAGCTTCTTGGGCACGCCTGGCGCGGTGTCGCCGAACACCGAGTTGTTGGCCGGGATCGTCAGATGCCCGCCCTTGACCGCGGCCGCCACGGTGGTTGTCACGTCCGTCGGGTCGCTCGCGCCAGCCGCTAAACCCGTGGTGACGACGCCGGCGAGGAGACCCGCGAGCAGACGTCTGGTGAATTGCAATCCGGCTTGGCGGCGATGTGAAAGATGCTTCATGGGATGCTGGTTGAAATGGGGAGCGTGATCTACGCGATGACTATTGGGGCGTCTTGCACAAAAGCAAACGCAAGATCGGCTGGCCTGCAAAACAGCACCCGGGTTCCGCTGCGGCGCCCTGGCAAAACCTCGCGAGCGCTTTTCACTCCCCTTGAATATTCTCACTAGCGAAAGAAAGAACATTTTGTCGCAATGTATTTTTATCTTGCTGGCTCCGGATTAATGCCTATACCTTGGTATAACGACTCGGCGAGAATACTTACTTCGAGCCCGATTTACCCCTTTCGCTGTCATGACTCTGTCCATCCAATCAAGCCACAAGGATCCAGAGGTGGGTGATTATGAGGACCGCGGCCTGCCAGACGCCGTGTCGCATCCAGTCGGCCTGAGCGTGCTCAGGCAACTGGGGTTCGGGGTCATCGGGCGCTGGTATTGGGTGGTGCTGGGCTTGATTCTCGGTGTGGCGGGGGCGGGCTACCACCTGGACAAAACACCGAAGCAATACACCGCCACCACCACCCTGCTCATCAAGGAGCACACGGCTTCGGTGATGGCCCGCGACCAGGTCGATGAAATCAACCTGAGCAACCAGGAAGCGCTCAACACGGTGGTCGCTCAGGTCCGCCGTGGCAGCCTGCTGGAGCGAGTCGCCACCCGCCAGGATGTGCGCGAGTTGCCAGGGGCGGTGCCGGCGGCGGTGGATTGGATGCCAAGCTGGCTGCGCGGCCGGCTTGGCAAGATCGGTGTTGGGGCCATCGTGCCAGCCACAGCCGAGCCGGTGCTCAGCGGCGGGATGGTGGGCGGCTGGCTTGGGGTTTCGATCCGCCGCGGCACCCGCTTGCTCGATATTTCAATCACCCATGAGGTGCCGGAGGTGGCCACGGCCCTCGCCGATGCGCTCGCCCGTGAATACCTGGCCGAGATTGCCAACACCAACACCCAAGGCCGCAGCAAGGTGATCAACCTGTTGGAAGGCGAATCCAAGGAAGCCCGCTCCAACCTCCGCAATGCCAGCAGCACGCAGGCAACCTACGCCCGCGCCCTGGAAGTCCACAAGGCGCTGGACTCCAAGGAGCTCGAGGTGGCCAGCTTGCAGCGCCGCTACCTGCCCAAGCACCCCCGCATGATCGCAGCCGTCGCCGAACTCAAGCAAGTGCAGGAGCGCTTCATCCGCGAGTTCGAGGTGGCCCGCCAAGCCACCAGCGACAAATCGTATTGGGAAGCGGCCGGCAAGGAATTGCCCGAGCCGCAGGCCGATCCCAACGAGTATCTGCGCATCGCCCGCCAGCAGCTCCTCGCCCACATTGGCGTGCTGGACAGCGAAATCCACAGTTCCACTAGCGTCTTCAACAGCATGCTGACCCATATCCAGGAAACCAGCGTCAATCAGGAGTCTGCAGAAAGCAGCGCCGAAATCAGCGAGTTTGCCAGCTTGCCGAACTCAGCCTCCGCGCCGGATCGGAAAAAAATCCGCGTCACCGGCGCGATGGGCGGGCTGCTCGGCGGTTTGCTCTTCGCTTTCCTGCTCGTCCGCATCGACAACAAATACCACACCGTCTCGCAGATTGCCGACGTGACGGGCGCGCCCATCCTCGGCGCTATTCCCGCCATCAAGCTCCACCACCTCGCCGTCGCCGAGAGACATTTCCGCAAGCGCCACCCGGATCAGTTGGCGGAATTGCACGAAAGCTGGGAAAAACGGATGGTCTTTCGCGGTGGCACCGCCTCCACCAGCTATGCGGAAATGTATCGTTCGCTGCGTGCCTCGGTGTCGCGCCTCGGGGATGAGTCCAAGCGCAAGATCACCCTGTTTTCCAGCGCGCTGCCCGGCGAGGGCAAGACGCTCACCTCCGCGAACTTTGCCACCGGTGCCGCCGCCCAGGGCCGCAAGACCCTGCTCATCGATCTGGATCTGCGCAAACCCGCCGTCCACAAAGTCTTCGGCCTCGCCCGCGAACAGGACCACGGCGGCATCACCGAGTGCCTCGCCAATTTGACCTCCTTCGAGGCCTCCATCTGCCACGAGAGCGGTCAGCCTAATCTCGACCTGATACTGTCCGGCAAGCATGTCGGCAATCCCGGCGAACTCCTCAACAGCGGCCGCCTCATGGAAATTCTCGCCCTCGCCTGCCGCGACTACGAGGTGGTGGTTCTGGATACCGCTCCCTTCCTGGCGGTTCCGGATACCCGCATCATCGCCCCGCTCGCCCACAACTTCTGCCTCGTCACCATGGCCGACTACGTCCCCAAGGGTGCGGTCCGGCGCGCTCTCGACGTGCTCGAGGAAGATGGCATCGCACTGAGCGGCATCATTTTCAACGGCTACAAGGAACGCCGCTACCTTATGGGTGAAAATTACTCATACGGCTACTACCGACCGACCCGCTATGGCCATTACTACCGCTACAGCTATGATTCCTACGGTTACAGCGGGATCTAACGCCTCGGCCCGGCTCATCGCACCCGCGGCCGGAATCTCATGATCTGTCAGCAAAAGCCCGCCTGCCGGGTGTTGCGCAAGGAGCCCCCCTACTGGTCCACTCCGGGGAGCAGTCCGGCCGCCTTCAAGACGGGCCGCGCCTCTTCGCGGAATTGCGGCAATTGGCGGAAAAACAGATAGCCCAGAACCAGACAGGAGACGCCATTGACACAGGTGGCCACGGTGCTGCCGAACCGATGGGCGAGGCTGCCGGTCAACAGGCTGCCGACCGGCATGCCGCCGAGAAAAGCCATCGTGTAGAGACTCATCACGCGGCCGCGCTTGCCGCCGTCCACCAGGTTTTGCAGCAGCGTGTTGCTGGAGGCCACCACCAAAATGCTGCCGCTGCCCGCCACAAACAGACAGCCAATCGATACCGGCAGCGAACGCGAAAAGGCAAACGCGATGAGCGCCAGACCCATCAACGCCGCCCCCGAATAAATCACCCGCCCCAACCCGCGCAGGCTCTTCCGGCTTGATAGATAAACCGCCGCCAGCACCGAGCCGGCCGCCGAGGATGACATCAGCAAGCCCAGCGTGCGGGCATCCCCACCGAAATATTCGCGGGCATACACCGGCGTTAGAACCGCGAACGACATCCCAAACAACGCCATGCAACCTATCAGCAATATCAGCCGCCGGATCGGGCCGAAGCCCAAGGCGTAATCCAGCCCGCTGCGGAAATCGCCCCAGATTGTTTCGCCGCTGTTTTCAACCGGTTCCTGGTGCAGCCGCATCGCCAGCAGCGCCGCGATCACGGCCAGATAGCTCAGCCCATCCACCAAATAGCAATAGCCGGGACCGATGTAGGCAATCACAAAGCCGGCGGTGGCCGGCCCGACCAGCCGCGCCAGATGGAACATCGACACATTCATGGCAATGACGTTGGCAAGGTGTTCCTTTTTTTCCACCAGCAGCACCGGCAGCGCCTGGCGCGCAGGCATGTCAAAGGCATTGATGACCCCTTGCACCATTGCCAGCAACGCAAGATGGGTGACGGTGATGCTGCCCGCGAGGGTGAAGTATGCCAGCGCCAGCGACTGCAGCATCGCCGAAACCTGGGTGGCTATCAGCAGCGCGCGGCGGTTCAGCCGGTCCACCCATACCCCGGCCACCGGGCCGATGAGCAGCCCGGGTACCTGGCCGGCAAACGCCACCACGCCCAGCCAGAAGGCGGAGTGCGTCAGTTGGTAGACCAGCCACACCGTGGCGGTCTGCGTCATCCACGTGCCCATCAGCGAAACAATCTGACCGCCAAAAAACAGCCGGTAATTGCGCGAGGAAAACGGAGCCAGCTGGCCTGCGGAAATCACCCGCACACTCTAGGACTCCCGCGCGAATTCTCAACTGCCAAGTGGGGGAGGGGAGAAATTTTGGATGTTGGATGGCTCCCGCTGACGGGGCTAGGGCGTGGCGGCCTTGCCGCGCCCAGACTGCCCTTGAGGGCGAGACGCATTGGCGAGGGGCATGCACCGCGCGTCAGCGCCGCCCATGCGGGCGGATTAGTGGGTCGGCCGAGGCCGTCCGACCCTACCCAGTGGCGTGGCTTCTCATCCACCGTGGGTCTCTTTGCCGGCCGGTTCCCTGATGGCCGGTTCGTTGGCGGCGTCTACTGCCGGGTTGACGGGCTCGCCGGCGATATCCTGGCTGACGGGCTCATGGCTGATGCTGGCGGTCTCGGCCTGCTTGACGGCGTGGGTGATCTCACGCTCGAATTCGTCGCGAGCCTTTTTGACCTCGCCCATGGCCTTGCCTAACCCGCGGGCGATCCCAGGCAATTTCTGGGGTCCGAACAGTAGCAGGATGATGATGAATATCACCATCAATTCAGTCATTCCAATAGGTCCCATGAGTGTGTCGGCGGTGGCTCAACCAAGCTAATGCGCGTTCGGCAGGATTTGCAAAGGAAAATTCCTCAGCCAACAACGTCAGGTCGAGCCGCATTGAGTCGAAAAAATCCTGGATCCGGTCGTGTTCCCGTCCCGCGGCCACCGCAAACGGGCTTTGACATTTGTCCCGTGTCAATGGAGGATTTCCCCATGTCCGCCATGCTGCGTTGCCTCGCCCTTTGCCTCGTGCTGCCCGTCGTCGCCACCGCTGCCGCGCCACCCTCCGCGCTGCCCGCCACGCCGGCCGCACCCGCCGAGCCAGCCGCACCCGCTGCCACGCCAGCCCCGGCTCCTCCGGCGCCGGTTCCTCCTGATCCATCTGACACTGATCCGGCCCCTCCGGACCCATCAGCGCCTGCCGCAGGGGCCGTCGCCAAAGGTCCGCCGGCGTTTGTTCAACTCGATGATAGCCGCTTCAAGGTCGGTGAGGTCGAGTTCAACAAGCAGACCCGCGTGATCCGCTTTCCGGCCGTGCTCAACCAGCGCGAAGGGTTGTTGGAATATGTGATCGTCCACGACAGGGGTAAGGTTCACGAGTCGCTGCTGCGCACCTCCATCAACCCCACCCACCTCAACCTCGCCCTCAAGTTGCTGCGTTATGAAAGTTCTCCCGAACTCTTTCCGCTGCACGACGCCGAGGGAAACTCCAACGGCCGCATGCCAAAGGTGGCCCCTGCCATCAAGGCCGCCGCACGCGTCGAAATCCGCTTCCTCTGGAACGATGGAGCAACCGAGCACTCCGCCACCGTCAACGAGTGCATCAACAATACCAAAACTAACAAACCCATGGCCGCCGGTCCATGGATCTATGGCGGGTCGGCAATATACGAAGGCCGCTTCGTCGCTGAAATGACCGGCGATATCGTCGCCATCCTCACCAACGAGGCCGCCATTTTCAATTTCCCCGGCGACAGCAACAAGGTCGGTGAAAACTATGGCGACTGGTTTGTCCTCACCAAACTCGTGCCCGCCATCGGCACCCCGGTGACCGTCCAAATCAGCCCGTGGCAGGCCACCCCCGCCGCCAAGCCGCGCCCTGCCAGCACCAAGTCGAAATAGGCAGCCCGCCGGCCGCCGTCTCCGCCCGATCCTGCCGGGCATGGCAAGCGGAGCATGCCGACAGTGGAATGTGCGGGCAAGCGCAAGCATATGGACTGCGGTGGGAAGCAACGCGCCACACCGCTTTGGCTAGACCGGGCGGGTTGGAGGGTTCCCTGATTGCCACGGCCCGTCTATCTGTCTGTGGCGGCCGCTCTGATAGCTGGCAGGGGCTTGGTGAATTCTCGCCGCGGGACGCGGCGATCACGGCCTGCGGCAGGGACGCCGCAGCCACCTACCTCCAGCCACCCGCCGCCCCACGAAAGCCGGAAAAATTTGCGTGCGTTTTTGGGATGGGCGGCTAGCGTTGCGGGCGGGAGATTGATTATTGGCTCCCCTTGCCCCCGAGTTCCGAACCTAACCAGGCTTTCCCATGTCTCGTAATCCCCGAAGCAATTCCCTGTCATTTCTGTTGGCGTTGATGTCCGTGAGCAGCCTCATGGGCGCGGCGCGGGCGGCCGAGTCCGATCCTCTTGACCAATCCAAGGTCCCGCTGGAAGTGGATACCACCGATCCGGGTCTGACGAAAATCGTGCTGATCGCCGGCCCCCGCAGTCATGGGCCGGGGGAACACGAGTTTTTTGCCGGCTGCGCGCTGCTGATGGACCAACTCAAGCAGACGCCGGGCGTCTTCCCGGTGATGTGCCGCGATGGCTGGCCGAAGAACCCCGCCATCTTTAACGGAGCCAAAGCGATTGTGTGTTTCTCAGATGGCGGAGACGGTCATCCGCTGGTTCGCGATAACCACCTCCAAATCATTGATAGCTATATGAAGAAGGGCGTGGGTCTTGCCTGCCTCCACTACGCCGTCGAGCCGACCAAGGAAAAGGGCCAGAAGGAATTCCTCGAGTGGATCGGTGGTGCCTTCGAGGTCGATTGGTCGGTCAATCCCACTTGGGACGCCGAGTTCAAGGACTTTCCCAAGCACCCTGTCGCTAACGGTGTCATGCCCTTTAAGATGAACGACGAGTGGTACTTCCACATGCGCTTCGTCGATGGTATGAAAGGCGTCACGCCTTTGTTCGCAGCGGTGGCTCCAGCGAGCACGATGGCTCGTTCCGACGGCCCGCACGAGGGCAATCCGACCGTGCGCAAGACGGTTGCCGCCGGCACCCCGCAGGAAATGGCGTGGGCCTATGATCGGCCCGACGGCATTGGCCGCGGCTTCGGATTCACCGGCGCGCACTATCACAAGAATTGGGGCGAGCCGAGCTTCCGCCGCCTGGTCGTCAATGCGATCCTGTGGACCGCGCATGTGGAAATTCCCGCCGGCGGTGCCAAGTGCGAGCTGAACCCCGCCGACCTCAACAAGAATCTCGACGACAAGGGCCAGGGGAAGAAGAAGAAGTGAGCCGTTGCCTGGCAGCGCAACTTTCACTCCACAGCAACGCCAGCATTCGATGAATGAACTGCCCCCGATAGTGCGCGACCCGCGAAAGACTGATATCGACCAGCTTCGGCTGTTGGCCATCTTTCATTTTGTCATCGCGGGTCTGGCCATTGTGGGGCTTGGCTTCCTCGGGTTGCATTATGTGATCATGCACACGGTCATGACCAACCCCGAGATGTGGAAAAATCAAAAGGGCGGGGTGCCGCCACCCGAACAGTTCTTCGCAATCTTCAAGTGGCTTTATGTGGTTTTAGGCAGCTTGATGGTCGTCGGTGGTGTCGGTAATTTGCTCTCCGGCCTGTTCCTCCGCAAGCAGGTCAACCGCGTGTTCTCGTTGATTGTGGCGGGCATCGATTGCGTGCAGTTCCCCTTCGGCACCGCGCTCGGTGTGTTCACCTTTATCGTGCTGCTGCGCGATTCGGTGCGCGAAATCTATGAGCGGCGATGCCAATGAACCCGCGCATTGTAGCGGCGCGTCTATGACCGCCGCAGCAATCCGCCCTGCGCTGGCTCTCTAGCGGCGGCCTGCCACGGCACTTGGCAAGTGCCGTTCCCAAGTCATGCGCTCAGCATCGTCTGCAGCGCGGCTTCGTCGATGATGGGCACCTTGAGTTGTTCGGCCTTGTCGCGCTTGGTGCCGCCGCCTTCGCCGCAGAGCAGATAGTGGGTCTTGGCGGATATCGAGCCGCTGACCTTGCCGCCCTTGCTCTCGATGATGTCCTTCATCGCGTCGCGCTCAATGCTCAGCGTGCCGGTGATGACAAAAGTCTTGCCGGTCAGCGGCTTGTCTGTTAGGTCGGCTGCGGCTGGTATGGGCAGGTAATTGTCGGAGGCTGGATCGATGCCGAACCGGGCGAGGCGCGCCAGGACATCTTGACCGGCGGTGGATTGGAAGAAGGCGCTGACGGTTTCGGCGACGACCGGGCCGACGTCACCGGTGATCGCGTGCTTGGTTAGAAGTTCGTTCTTTTTCTTGGCATCGACGCGGGAGTCGCTGAGCAGTTCGGCGAGGATGGGGGAGTTGACGAGTTCCGTGAGATCGCGATGCAGGCGGGTGAGTTCTTTGGCCGCCGATTCGCCGAGCTGGCGGATGCCCATGGCATAGAGCCAGCGGTGCAGCGGCTTGGTGCGGGCGGCCTGGAGGGCGGTGAGGATGCGGGCGGCATTTTTCTCGCCGAAGCGGCGCGGTTCCTCGGTGCTGCCGGTGTTGAGGTTGGCGAGCGTCTCTTCGGCGAGGGAAAACATGTCCAGCGGGGTGGCGCAATGGCCGAGGCGGACGAGAGCCTCGGCGACGGCCTCGCCGAGTCCATCAATATCGAGGGCCTTGCGGGAGGCGAAGTGGGTGATGCGGGTGACGGCTTGGGCGGGGCACTGGAAATTGGTGCAGCGCCAGGCGACGAAGCCATCTTCCTGCGAGATGGGGCCGCCGCAGGACGGGCACTTGCCGCCGACGTGATCGAACAGCGAAAACGGCGCGGCAGCGGGGACCGGACGGGTGACCTTGACGATGGCCGGGATGATTTCGCCGGCTTTTTCCACCAGCACGGTGGCACCGATGTGGATTTGTTTGCGGTCGATCTCGTCCTGGTTGTGCAGCGTGGCGCGCGAAACCGTGGAGCCGGAGATGAGGACGGGCGTGAGCTCCGCCACGGGTGTTAGTACGCCGGTGCGGCCGACCTGGATGGTGATGGCGTTGAGGGTGGTCTCCTGTTGCTCCGGCAGAAACTTGTAGGCGGCGGCCCAGCGCGGGGCGCGCGAGGTGAACCCAAGGCGCTCGCGTTCGGCCCGCTCCAACACTTTGATAACTGCACCGTCGGTGCCGTAATCGAAGGAGTGGCGCTCGCGGTCGATGGTGGCCACCGCATCCAACATGTCATCAAGGCTGGTTGCGGTTAGAATCGGCTGGTTGCGCGGGATATGGAGCGTATCTAACAAATCATGGAAATCGTGTTCGGATTCGAGCGGTGGGCCGTCATAATCACCGAGGCCGTGGGCGAGGAAGGCGAGCGGGCGTTGGGCGACGATTTTTGAATCGAGTTGTTTGAGGGTGCCGGCGGCGGCGTTGCGCGGGTTGGCGAAGGTCGGCAGGCCGGCGTCGTCGCGCTCGGCATTCATGGCGGCGAAGGCGGCGTTGGGCATGAAGATCTCGCCGCGGACTTCGAGGACGGCTGGGATGGAGAATTTTGGATTTTGGATTTTGGATTCTGGATTTTGGATGGTGGATGCAGAAAATGCGTTACCTGCGGAGAGGACTTGGAGGTCGATGGGGACAAGTTCGGCGTCGTCGGTCTTGATGAGATTGCCGACGTGGGCGTCGGCGATCTCGGTGCCGGTGGAGTCATTTTTCCAGCGGTTGTGGCCGGTGGAGTGGTAACCCAGTGAGGTGAACCAGGTGGTGATTTCGGCTCCTGTGGGCTGGGTGCCTGTGATGAACGGTTGGGAGGTCACCAAAGACGGGCCGGTTGCTGTTTCCAGAACTCCGTGGAATTGGATGTCATCGCCGAACATGCGATTGACGTTGTCGAGATTGGCCAGGTAGGCCAGGGCTCCTGATTGGGCACCGAAGGTCGGAGGAAGAGTTAGCTTGAGGACGCGGGTTGTGCGAGCGATGTGGAGGACGGCGTGCTCGGATTGTCCGCCTAGCGAAGGGTAATGAGTGGCGAGTGCTCCGAATCGCGCAGAGTCAACGAGTCTTCCGTTGGCGCGGGCCCACGATACCAGGGATTGGGCTTCTTGTCGGAGCCGTTGCGGAACATCTGCTCCATCACTTGCGCTGAGGTCATGTTGGAGCTCTTGGCGGAGGCTTGCTGCCGCGCTTTGCGCAGTTTTTCGGCGAGTTCCAGAGGATTCATTTGTGGGTACATAAGGCAGGATTTCCTCAACGTCAATGGATTGAGGCGATTTTGAAAGGCCATGCGATGCCAATTCCAGCGGGATGGAGCGGATGGTGCGCACGTTGTGGGTGACGTCGTCGCCGGTTTGGCCGTCGCCGCGGGTGGCGGCGTGGACGAGGCGGCCGTTTTCATAGCGCAGCGAGACGGCGACACCATCGATTTTGGGTTCGACGGTGACGGTGACGGCATCGCGGCCGAGGTTTTTGCGCAAGCGTTGATAGAACTCGATGAGTTCCTGCTCGGGGCGGGCGGCCCCGGTCTTGGTTAGGGCGTCGGGGCTCAGTTCGAACACGTCGTCGATGCTGAGCATGGGCACCGCGTGGCGGATTTGTTGAAATCCGTCGATGGGAGCGCCGCCGACGCGCAGGGTGGGGGAGTTGGGGTCGTGGAACTCGGGGTGGAGTTTTTCGAGATCTTCGAGCTCGCGGAAGAGTTGGTCGTAATCGGCGTCGGAGACTTCCGGGGCGGCCTTGGAGTAGTACAAGTGGTTATGGCGTGCGATGGCGGCGCGCAATTCCCGGATGCGGACTTGCGGGGATGGGGGCAGCGAGAACAGATCGGGCTCGGGCATGGGTGTCTCTACATCGGCTTGATATCGATCATGGCCTTTTTGCGGCGGGACGTGATCCAGCGATCGTATTGGGCGGAAGTTTTCTTGCGGCGGACGCGTTCCTCGATCATTTCGCGGACCTTGCCGTCGAGTGCGGGGGATGGGCCGTAGTCGATCTGGGTGGGAATGACGAGGGTGAAGCCGTAGGCGTCTTCGAGGGGGCCGAGGAGTTTGCCGGGTTTGGCATCAAAGATGATGGCGGCGAATTCCGGGGACAGATCGGGGCGCGGGACGTTTTTCTGGACGCCGCCCTGGGCGGCGAATGCATCGCGCGAGTGGGTTTTGGCGAGCGCGGCGAAATCCTTGCCTTGGCCGAGTTGCTTGGCGAGGGTTTCGGCGAGGGTCAGTTGGCTGTCCGGGGTGGAGGCGGGGTTTTCCTTGTCCTCCCGCGGCAAAAAGATCTTTTTGAAGGAGACGCGGTCCTTGGAGGTGTCGCGGATGGTCAGTTTGATCGCGTCGTATTCCTGCTGGATTTCGTTAGGCAGGGGCGGCGGGGCATCGGAAAACTGGTTGGCGCGCATCGCCTGGACGATCATCTTGTCCTTGGTCATCTTGCGGTAGCCGTCCATGGTGAGGTGGCTGTGCTTGAGTTCGAGTTGGAATTTTGCCTCGTCGCCATTGAACAAGTCGCGCACCTGGCGTTTGATTTCCTCATCGATGAGGATATCCTTGATGTTGGCACCCAGCACCTTGAACTCGTCGAGGATGATTTGGCGGTCGACGAGTTCCTGCACGATGCCATCGCGAGAGAGCTTGAATTGGCGCTCGAATTCACTGCCGCGACGGGGGAATTGCGACGCCAGCTGGGCGTAAATGGGCGCCAGCATGAAGGAAATCTCATTCTTGGTGACGACGTGGCCGTTGACTTTAGCAGCGATGCCATTGACTTCGATCGGCCCGGATGGCATCTGGGGACGGGGGGCCTGACGCGCCGGCACGGGCGCTTGCTGGCCCTCAATATTGGGTGCGGGTGGCTCGGTTGCTGGGATTTCCTGAGCATGGAGGGTGCCGGCATGCACGAGGACGGTGATCAGTCCGAGGGTGAGGGTGGATGGCGGTTTCATGGACGGGGCAGGTGGCTAAAAATTTTTCAGGAGGCTGATTGCTTCGGGGAGTTTCCCGTTTGTTGTGGCAGAAAGCAAGCGGGGAAAGCGGCGGCCCTCCAATAAGATGTATTCGCCGTTGCGGTGGAGCATGAGCCGCTGGCCTTGAATTTCGACCGATGCGATGCCCAGTGCAGCGGCCAGTGCCTTGACGCGGGCGATTTCCAGCAACCGGGCGGCCGGCTCCGGCAGCCGCCCGAAGCGGTCGCGCCAGGTTGCCTCGAGCGCCGCGACGGCTGCTTCGTGGGTGGCCTCCGCCAGCTCGCGGTAGGCGGAAATGCGCAGCGAGGTATCGCCCAGCCAGGCGGCCGGGATGAATGCGGGGAGCAGGTCGGCCGGCGGGTGGTGCACGGCAGACGCCGGAAACAGCGGGGAGCTGGGATCGGTGGGTGGCTTTGACTTTTTCTTGGTCGGCGGGATGGCCGCCGCCGGGAGGCTGGCGGGCAGGCCGGCACCCGCGCTCCAGACGGCCTCGGAGGTGACGATGAAGTCCGCCTTGAAGGTGGTGGCCGGGGTGGGCGTTTCCTGGCGGCACTTGAGGCGCTCGACCGATTGGCGCAGGAGCTGGCAGTACAGCTCGAAACCGATCTGGGCAATGTGGCCGGATTGCTTGGTGCCTAACAAATTCCCGGCGCCGCGGATCTCCAGGTCGCGCATGGCAATTTTAAAACCGGACCCCAGCGCCGTGTATTGCTTGATGGCATGGATGCGCTTGCGGGCATCGCCGACGGTCATCATGTCGCGCGGCAACAGCAGGATCGCGTAGGCTTGCTCGCCGGCCCGGCCGACGCGGCCGCGGAGTTGATAGAGGTCGGCCAGGCCGAAGCGGTCGGCGCGGTCGATGAGGATGGTGTTGGCGTTGGGGATATCGATGCCGGTTTCGATGATGGTGGTGGCCAGCAGGACATCGGCATCGCCCTTGACGAAGGTGTGCATGACCAGTTCGAGGTCTTCTTTGTCCATCTGGCCGTGGCCGACGAGGATGCGGGCCTCCGGCACGAGTCCGGCGATGCGGGAGCGCATGTGGTCGATGGATTTGACCCGGTTGTGGAGGAAAAACACCTGGCCGCCGCGTTTCATCTCGCGGCGGATCGCATCGCGGATGACCCGTTCATCATAAGCGCAAACGGTGGTGGCCACCGGGACCCGGTTGGGCGGCGGAGTCTCGATGGTGGACATGTCCCGCGCGCCCATCAGCGCCATGTAGAGCGTGCGCGGAATCGGCGTGGCCGATAGAGTCAGGACGTCCACCTGGCGGAAAATCTCCTTGAAGCGTTCCTTGTGGGCGACGCCGAAGCGTTGTTCCTCGTCGACCACGGCGAGGCCGAGGTTTTTGAAGCGGATGTCGCCGGAGAGCAGGCGGTGGGTGCCGATGACCAGATCGACCGAGCCGTCGGCCAGGCCGGTGATGGTGTCGCGGATTTCCGCGGGGCTGCGGAACCGGTTGAGCAGGTCGATGCGGATCGGGTAGTCCGACATGCGTTCGCGGAACGTGCGCCAGTGTTGTTCGGCGAGCACGGTGGTGGGCACCAGGATGGCCACTTGCTTGTCGCCGGTGATCGCCTTGAAGGCGGCGCGAATGGCCACCTCGGTCTTGCCGAATCCCACATCGCCGCAGATCAGGCGGTCCATCGGGCGCGGTGCCTCGAGGTCGAGCTTGGTGTCCTCGATGGCGCGGCGTTGGTCGGCCGTCTCGGTGTAGTGGAACGAGCGTTCAAATTCCCACATCCAGCGGGTGTCGGGCGGATGGGCGAAGCCAGGTTCGGTTTGGCGCTCGGCTTGGATGCGCAGGAGCACGGCGGCGTAATCAAGGATGGATTTTTCCGCAGCCTTGCGGGCGGTTTTCCAGGCTGCGCCCCCGAGCCGGTTGAGGTCCGGGGTTTTGCCGCCGAGGCCGACGTATTTGCCGACGAGGTGTGCTTGTTCGAGCGGCACGCAGAGGTGGGCGCCGTCGCGGTATTCGAGGATCAATTCGTCGCCGTCATCGCCGGGCTGGATGCCGCGGAATTTGGCGATGCCGTACTCGTAGTGGACCACCAGATCGCCCTCCTCCATTTCATCGACGGTGGCGCGGGCGCGGGCGGCGCGGGCTTTTTCGAGGGTGGAGCGGCGGGCCATGCCGGGCGCGCGGTAGCGGCCAAAGAGTTCGGACGACGACAACACCGCGAGTTGGAGGATGGGCACGGTGAAGCCGGCGAGCAGTTCGCCGCGGATCGGGATGAGGCCGAGGTCGCGTTCGAGGTGTTTACCCGCGAGTTCGGCGAAGCGTTCTTCCTCGCCCTTGTTGCCAAAAACCATGGCCACGTC
>CAIVSK010000425.1 GCA_903908495.1 Akkermansiaceae bacterium | reverse complement strand
TGCCTCGATGACGAGTCCCTGGCTCACTCCCTCAGCCATGCCAAACACGGCCCGATAACCACTCGTGGGGAGTATGGGGACGCGAACATTGAACTGGACGCCCCAATTGTCCGCGGGAACGGTCTGCGCTGTGGTGCCTGCGCCAAACATCCATATCCCTTGGTAGTTGGTTCCACTTGTATGTGCATAAGCCGTGCTGCCTGCCGCGCCGGACGGGGTGGCCGTCAGGATGGTGGATCCTGCTGTGTTGTTGAGGGGGTTTAGTGTGCCATCATTGACGTTGGTGGTGTCGGTGCCAATCGCGGCGGCTTCACCCAGCGGCCAGTAGGACTGGATGGTGATGCTGGAGTGTGCGATGGGTGAGAGGCCGAGGGCGACGAGCGCGATGATGAGCGACCTCAGGCAGGCCATCAGCGCGAGAGGTGGTGGAAACAGGGCGGATGCACGCGTGCGAAACAGGGTGGAGTTCATGGTTTATGCTGGGTTGGTTTATCGTGCGGCCGTATTTTCATACCCCCCACAGACAGGGAAAGTAGCTTCGACCCGGTGATGTGTCTATTATGAAATATCGTATTTTGAGTATAATATATGGGAATTGGCGAGACTTCGCCACGGACCCAAAACGACAAGACGTAAGACGCAAGATACAAGAGTTTGACCTGATGGCAGCGTCGTTGGCTAAGCAAGGACTCCAGGCCTGGAGCTTTTTCAAACCACGATGCCAGCCCCGCGGGGGCGATGCTCCTCGCGGTATTGGAGGGGCGTGCAGCCGCAGGCCTTGCCAATGACGGCACTCATGTATTGTTCATTGGCGAAGCCGGCCTCGTGAGCCACCTTGCGCAATGGCAAGTCGGCCCGCGCCAACAAGTCCAGCGCGCGCTCCAGTCGCACCCGGCGGATTTCCGCGTCGACGGGCCGTCCGATGCTGCTCTTGAAGCGCTTATCCAGCGTGCTGCGGGACAACTGCAGGCGCGCGGCAATGGCATCGGGCTGGACCCCGCGGCTCGCTTCCAGCCGGATGATGCGCAACGCCTGCGCCACCTCGCGGTCGGCCACATAGATCAAATCGGTGGACTGGCGGCTGACCACGCCGACCGGAGCGATGAAGTGCCAGAGCTTGGCGGGCGGCTTCTTGTCCATCAACTTGTCCAACAAGGAAGCCGCGGTGTAGCCGATCTGGAACCGGCCCTGTTCGACGCTGGTGAGCGGAGGATCGGCCAGATCGCAAACCAGGTCGTTATCCACGCCGATGACCGCCACGTCTTCGGGCACCATCAAGCCCGCCGTCCGGCAGGCCTCCAACACGTGCCGTGCCCGGTAATCGTAGCAGCCCAGCAAGCCGATCGGGAGCGGCAGTCTGCGCAGCCACGCCACCAATTCCGCCTGCAATCGTTCCCAATGTTGGGCTGTGGCGTAGCGGCCTTGGAATGTCTTGCAGGCAAAGCCGTCCTGGGCCAGGCGGCCGATGAATCCTGCGGCGCGCTTGGCCACCCATGCGTTGCTGCGGTTCGGCGGATAGCCGCAAAAGGCAAATTGCTTGAGCCCCCGTTCCAGCAGGTGTTCGGCGGCCAGTCGGCCGATCGCCTCGTCATCGGTGGAAACATAGGGAAACCCGCTGGTCTCGTCATACCAGCCGCGGCCCCCCCCCAGGGCGACCACCGGTTTGGCGATGCCCTGCACCGCCTGGGCCACGCTGCGATTGTCGAAGTTGATGATCAAGCCGTCGCCATCCCATTCGCGCAGGTTGGGGATGCGCTGGTGCTCGACCTCCTCGACAAACACCGACCAATTCCGCCGTTCGCGCACGTAGGCCGCCACCCCCGACAAGACCCCGCGGTCGTAGTTCTGCCATAGCTGGAGAATCACCGCTACTTTCCGCCTCTTGCGCATGTCCGTTACTGGCTGGCGGTGGCCCGTTGTTCAAGCGAAATTGACAGCGCCGCTCCGTGAGTGTCGCTGCCCATGGGCCGCGCTTGCACAGCGTCGGTCACAGACAGCCGCTACAGCGCTTCAGCCTCCGGCTCCTCGTCGGGGGCCTTGGGCAGTTTTTCGACGGCGTCGAGGAGGTTGACGAGGTCGACGCCGCGCACGGCGGAGGTGTCGTGGCAGAAACGCAGCACCGGGGTGGATTTGAGGATCACGCGCTTCATGATGCGGGCCTGGATCGAGCCATGCTCGCGGTTGAGCTTATCCAACACGGCGGCGACGTTGCCACCGAGGATGCTCATCCACACCTTGGCCTCCTTGAGGTCTTGGGTGACGTCGACGTCGCTGACGGTGACCAGGGCGCCGTGCCAGGCGTAATCGCGCTGGATGACCGCGCTGATTTCACGGCGGAGCAATTCGTTGACTCGGTCTAGGCGGCGCATGGGGGATGGGGAGTTATCGGTTAAGGGTTATGGGTTATTAGGGAAGAGCATGAAAAAGCGCGAAGCATATTCCCAATAACAAATAACCAATAACCTCTAACGGAATTCACAGCGTCTGCGGGATTTTCTCGAGTTTGTAGCACTCGATGATGTCGCCTTCCATGTACTCGTTGAATTCGCCGAGGCGGATGCCGCACTCGAAGGCGTTGCGGACTTCCTCGACTTCTTCCTGGAAGCGCCGGAGGGTGGACATTTTGCCGTCGAAGACGGGCACGCCGTCGCGCACGACGCGGGCGTGGGCCTTGCGGTGGATGCGGCCATCGGTGACGAAGGAACCGGCGGCGCGACCGCGGGAGAGCTTGAAGACCTTGCGGACCTCGGCATGGCCGATGACCGATTCGCGGTTGAGCGGCTCGAGCAGGCCGAGCATGGCTTCGCGGACCTGGTCGATGAGTTCGTAAACGATCGAGTAAAGCTTGACCTGGACCGCAGCGGCCTTGGCGGCCTTGACCGCTTTGGCTTCGACCTTGACGTTGAAGCCGATGATGATGGCGTCGGCGGATGCGGCGTACTGGATGTCGGTTTCGGTGATCGGGCCGGCTGCGGCGGTGATGAAGGTGGATTCAACCTTGGCGGACTGGATGGCGAGGATGGCTTTTTTGATAGCCTCGACGGATCCTTGCACATCGCACTTGAGGATGAGCTTGAGCTGGGCCTTGCCACCGCCTTCGTTGACCATCGAGTAGAGGTCCTCCATGCGGTTGCGGTGCTGGGGTTTGAGGCGCACCAAGCGTTGTTCTTCCTGGCGTTCGCTGGCCAGTGCCTTGGCCTCGCGCTCGGTCTTCATCTCGGTGAGGTGATCGCCGACGTTGGGCAATTCTTCAAACCCGATGACTTCCACCGGCGTGCCGGGAGTGGCGGATTTGACTTTCTCGCCGCGGTCGTTGATGAGCGAGCGCACCTTGCCGGCAAACGGGCCGCAGATAAAGGGGGTTCCGATCTTGAGGGTTCCGCTTTCGACGATGACCGTGGCAGTGGTGCCGCGACCGGGCACG
>CAIVSK010000424.1 GCA_903908495.1 Akkermansiaceae bacterium | reverse complement strand
GGCCAATGCACTGGCGACCGGCATGTGGCAGGCGCTCATCAGCACCGCCGGCAGTCTCGTCGTCGCCATCCCGGGGCATCTGGCCTATCATTTCCTGAGCGGACGCGTGCGGGCGATCGTGCGCGACGTGGAGTGGGCGGGCAACGAAATCATGAAGTATCTGCTGGTGGAGTATCCCCACCTGCCGGCAAACGGCGAAGGCGGCGCGGGAGCCGGGCACAAGGACGGACCATGATCACCCATCCGTTGGATCTCGCGGCGAAACTGCGGCCGCCTCCGCGGAATTTTGACGCGCTATTTCTGGTGAACGGCGCGCTGATCGTGGTGTTTTTCCTCCTGTTCGGTTCGCGTTTTGTGCTCGCGCCCGGGCTGGGCATCAATTTCAGGCTGTCCGAGATGGCGGGAGCGATCGAGGGGGCGGCCCCGGCGACGGTTGTCATCAGCGTGCCGCGCTCAGACATGGTGCTGGTGGAGGACGGCATGTTCAACTACACGCAGCTGCGCGGCTGGCTGCAGCAACGCGCCCGCAAGGAAAAGGGGCTGGTGCTGCTTGTGCGTGCCGGCCGGCGGGTTCCCTCGGAGGACATGGGGGTCATCGCCGACATGGCGGTGCAGGCCGGCTTTGCGGGGGTGCAGTGGGCCATGGAGCCCGTGCGCGGCGGGCCGGGCGAATCGCTGGGACCCGGAAGGTGACGGACATGCCGACGCCAACCAAGCGACGCTGGGCCGGATGGTGGGTGGCGGGCCTGACGGTGGTTTTCGCCCTGACGGCGTTGGTCGTGTTGTTGCGGCCGCTGGGTAAAAACGAGAACGCGGCACGACCGGCCGCCGCCCCCAGGGTCAACGTCGCACGTCTCGGGGAGGGCCTGGGCAACCGACGGCTGCAGGAGCAAGCCATGCTTTTCGATCCGACCCCGCTCTTTTTGCCGACCGAATGGAATACCAACCAGCGACCCCTGCCGGCGGCGGTGCAGCGCCAACCCGGGCAGATCTTTCGGCCCTATGATCCCCGGCCGGTGTACGGTGCGGCGGAACTGACCTTGCCGGTGGGCGCGGCGCTATCATCACCGAAGAGTCCGGTGGAACTGCTCAAGGACCCCACCCATGATCCGTTTCTGGCATTTGATCGTGAGGATGTGCCGTTGACGCCGCTAAGCCCGCGGCCCGGTGTGGTGGAGGTACGGAAAGTGACCACGGGTGAAATGGTCTTGGTCCGCAACCTTGAGGCAGACGCCATTCTGCCGGCCGGACGGACAGACTGGCAACCGACCGAATTTCTGGTCGCTGTGACCGCTGCCGGCCTGCTGGGGCGGCCGGTGCAGGGACGACCGGTGGACACGGCCAACTCCGACATTGAGGAGGTGGATGCGTTCTTCCGCGATTATCTGGTGAAAACCCTCCATCTCGGGGAGCGGCTGCCTCCCGGTATGTATCGAGTCGTCGTGGGCCCTTGATCAGCCGTTGCCAGGACGTTGGCTGGCGGGAGAAACTGAAGGGCAACGCAGGTGTCGCCGGCCGGGGGCACTTGTCTTGCGGAGCGCCTCCGCCGCGGACTGGGAGGTGGCGCCCGCCAGACCTAATACGGTGCAACTCATTACTAACCTGATTGATGGGAGACATGAATTACGGGATAGAGGGGGATGGAAACGGCTCATTTATTGGATTTTTTAGGACTGCTGGGTTGAAAAGAAGCCATCGGCACCAATCGGCAGTCATCATGCCGGCCGGGTTTTCGGCCAGATTGCAGCCGGCACCGCGGTCACCAAGCAAGGGTGTCAATCAATGCCAAACTCCGGAAACTGCAAAGATTACAGTTGACGGCTAAAAACCGGTTGTTCACGTTCTACCCTTCTTCCCTTTCTGGCCTAGGCTTGGTCTGCCCAGATAGCTCAGTTGGCAGAGCACGTCCTTGGTAAGGACGGGGTCGCCGGTT
>CAIVSK010000423.1 GCA_903908495.1 Akkermansiaceae bacterium | reverse complement strand
GAATGACCAGCGGCTGGCCCGGCAGGCGGAGGTTGACCAGGGGCTCCTGCGCGCAGCAGCCGAAGCAACCGGTCTGGGTCAGCAAGGCCGGCAGTTGTTGCCGATCCAGTTCATGCGCAAACGCCTGGTACACGTCGGCGGCACCGGTGCCCATGCCGCAGGTGCCCATGCCCACCGCGATGCGGACCCGGGTGTCCGGCGCGAGCTTCGCCAGCCCGGCCGCCCGCCGCGCCTGAAGCATTGCCATATCTGTGATTTTCATTTGCGTTTGCCTCCTCTAGCCAGACGATTGACCCATTCCTTGAGACACACTTCGGTGACATGACTCTGCATCTTGCCATCGACCTCGACCACGGGTGCCAGCGCGCACTGGCCGAAACAAGCCACGGTTTTGATAGTGAACTGCTTGTCGGCGGTGGTCAGGAAGATTTTTTCGGCACCCTCCTCTTCCTTGAGGTTGAGCAGGCGCTTGAGCGTCTCCAGGCGCGCTTTTGAGCCACGGGTGTGGCAGGCCGTGCCGCGGCACACCACCAGTGTGTGTTCGCCTTGCGGCAGGAGATTGAAGAAGGCATAGAATGTGGCGACACTGAACACCTGCGACACCGGCACGCCAAGGGACTCGGCGACATATTCCAAGGTCGAGACCGGCAGGAATTTGTGAGGATGGAGGTTTTGCAAGTCTTCCAAAATGCCGAGCAATTCGCCCGGCCGGCCGCGGCGCCGCTCGATCACCTGGTCGATCACATCCGGTGGAATCGGCGCCGGCGTGGCGGGCGGGGCCTTCGTGCGTTTTGGCTTGCTGGCTTGTGCGGCCTCAATAGCTGTGCGAAGGCCACGCTTGGGGGGCTTGATGAGCGCTTTCATACCAATCGGTGGAATGGTTATGGCTCGGAACTGAGCCGCTACCCGTCAAGATAGCTTCATCCATCGGCGCTTGGCAATCCGAAAATGAAGGTGTTTGACCCGGATTGCGGCGCATGATCTTGACCGGACGGGAGGGGTTCGGCATTCTCGGCGTTGCAAAATTTACCGATGGTTGTGATGGCGGTTTTACTAGAACTCCGGAATGTACCAGGGCGCCGGGTGGATGTGCGGTGAGTTGAGAAAGATGCGAGAAGCAGGCTAGACTCCGCGGTGCGGGGCAGCTACACAAGGTGCATGACCGTCCGCACCCGTTTTGCACCCTCGCCCACCGGCTATTTGCACGTCGGCGGGGCACGCACCGCCTTGTTCAACTGGTTGTTTGCCCGCAGCCATGGTGGCATTTTCGTGCTGCGGGTGGAAGACACGGATGAGGCCCGCAATACTGATGCGGCGCGGCAGGCGATTTTCGATGGCATGCAATGGCTGGGGCTCGACTGGGATGAGGGGCCGGGGGCAGGCGGGCCCCACGCGCCGTATTTTCAAAGCGAGCGGCGGGCGATCTACGATGCTTGGTTTGACAAGCTGCAAGCTGCCGGGCGGGTGTACGAGGATGGCGGGGCCTGGCGTTTTCGCTTTGAGCGCCAGCCGGTGACGATGCGCGATTTGGTGTGTGGCGAGGTGACCATTGATTATCGTGATGAATCCAACACGCCGGACATGGTGATCCGGCGATCGGACGGCTCGTATGTGTTCCACTTTGTGAACGTAGTGGATGATCTGGAAATGGCCATCACCCACGTGATCCGTGGCGAGGATCACCTGATGAACACGCCCAAGCACCTGCAATTGATCGAGGCGCTGGGCGGTGTGGCGCCGCAATATGCGCACATTCCGCTGATCCTCAATCCGGACGGCTCCAAAATGTCGAAGCGTGATGCGGGAGCTGCGGTTGGCGATTACCCTCGGCAGGGATTTCTTGCGGCGGCGGTGGTCAATTTCATCGCCTTGCTCGGCTGGTCGTCAAAAACCGAGGAGGAAATCTTCACTCTCGAGGACCTCGTGGCGCGCTTCTCGCTGGAAGCGGTCAACCGCGCCCCGGCACGCTTCGATCTGGAAAAATGCCGCTGGGTCAATCAACAGCATCTGGCAAAATTGAGCAATGCCGCCTTCGCCACGCTGGCGGCTCCCTTTGTGCAGGAGGCCGGACTGCCGCTGCCGGAAAATTTTGCGGCTGTGGCTGCTGCGGTCAAGGACAAGGTCAGGCTGCTGAGCGAGGTGCCGGCGGCTGCGGACTTCATATTGCTGGATGAGATTGTGTTGGATGACGAGGTGGTGGCGAAGTTGCGGGCCAATGCCGCCGCCGCTGGCTTGTTGGAAAAGCT
Organism: Akkermansiaceae bacterium; assembly: GCA_903908495.1. Lineage (GTDB taxonomy): Bacteria > Verrucomicrobiota > Verrucomicrobiia > Verrucomicrobiales > Akkermansiaceae > Luteolibacter. The sequence goes on along the minus strand of CAIVSK010000423.1, from coordinate 333 downwards.
CGCGGTGGCCTTTGAGGGGGTTGGCGATTGGTCGGGTGCCGCAGCGAAGGCGGTTTTGAACGAAGTGGCGGCAGCTGCCGGGGTCAAGCCGGGGCAGTTGATGTTTCCGCTGCGTGCCGCGCTTTCCGGGCGTGGCCATGGTCCCGATCTGGGCGATATCCTCGATTTATTGGGCGGCGCGCGCAGCATTGCGCGGGTCCGCGAGTTTGCCGCGACGCTGGCGCAGGGATAATGGACAACCGAAAACTCAAGCACAGCGATGGCCGAAGTATACACATTGAATGATCTTGTCTCGCGGGAGCGGTTGGATGCGGGGGAGGTGAAACCGGCGCG
>CAIVSK010000422.1 GCA_903908495.1 Akkermansiaceae bacterium | reverse complement strand
CCGTAGGCCAGCCCGCCGTTGGCGGACACTTCAAACCCGGTCGGGGCCGTGGCACTGATATCGCCGGTCAGATTGCCGCCCGAGACCGCAAACGATTGCGCCGGTGAGGCCGTGCCATAGCTTGTCACAAAGGCACTGGCGCTCGCCGCGCCGGTGATGACGGGCGGCGGCGCGGCGGCGGTGACGGTTAGAACCACCGCCGTATCCGTCGAGCTGCCGAGCGACAAGTTGTAGGTGTTGGCGCCTACCGTTAGAGTGGGGCTGGCCAAACTGAACGTCGTGTTGAGCGCGCTGCCTTGGGGCCCGCTGACCAGGGTGTAGTGGAGGGGGGTGGGCAGGCTGGTGAGGGAGTTGAGAGTTGCCACATTGATGGTTTGCTGGCCGCTCAAGGTGGGAGCAACGGCCAATGTGATCGAGTCGCAATCGGTCGCTGAGCCGCCAAGGTCGAAATTGAGGGTGCTGCCACTCAGCACCAAACTGCCAAGGTTGACCGCCAGGGTGCCGATGTTATTGCCGTCGCGCAGGTCGAGACTGCGGCCGCTGGCATTCATCGCGCCGCTGACAAGCGCGGTGCCGCCATCCTTGGCCGATAGGTTTTGGGCCAGGGTGTAGCCGCTGACGAACACGACATCGAAGGTGGCGCCAGCGGCCAGCGCGATACCCGACGAATTATTGATTGAGCCGGCGCCGGCCAGCTTGAGAGTGCCGGCGCTGATGGTGGTGGGGCCGGAGTATGTGTTGGCACTGGTCAACGTCAACGTCGCCGGGCCGGACTTGGTCAGTGAACCCGGGCCGACGATGGTGCTGGTCAAGGTGGCCACCGCGCCCGTGCCGTAGGTTCCATCCACCGCTTGGTTCACGTTCAAGGCGGTGCCATTGAGCGTGATGACCTGCGTCTGGGTTCCAGTGAGCGCCGTGAACTGGCTGGACAAGCTGCCCACCGTCTGCGCCGCATTGTTGAGCGCGAGCGTGGTGTTGTTAGTGCTGGTCTGAAACAAAACCAGAGCACCGGTCCCCATGGACGAAGCGCTGCCGACGCTGAGAGTGCCGTTGCCGATCTGGGTCCCGCCGCTTAGCGAGTTGCCGGTGCCGCTGAGGCTGAGGTTGCCGCCCGCCTGTTTGATCAAGGTCCCGGCACCGGATAGATTGCCGCTCAAGGTCAGTGCCCCGGTGGCGCCATTCGACTCGATGCGGCTATCCGCGCCGAGATTGATGTTGCTGGCAAAGGTGACGACGATGTTGCTGGTTTGGAGATCGAGCGCGGCGTTGGCCGTTTGATTCGGAGTGAAGCTGATTGACTGGGTGTTGGAGCCGTAGCTGCCCGCGGTGGCGAAACGCAGCCGCCCGCCCTGCCTCACGGCCACATCGGCGGTGGTCGGCAGCGAGGCCACTCCATTGACGCGCAGCTTGCCGCTGCCGGAAACATCGATGCCCCCGCTGAACGAATTGGAACCGGACAAGACCAAGTCGCCGGCACCCGCTCCCAGGACGCTCAATTTGCTGCCACTGCCGGACACCGCGCACGAAATCACAATATTGCCCGCTCCGTCGATGGCCACGACGTTATTGGTCGCGTTGCCGAGGACCACGGCCATGGTCTGGGTGCCTGTGCCTTGGGTGTTTTGCAGGGTGATGTTCTGCGAACTGGCGTTGCGCAGGACCACGTTGGGAATGCTGTTTACCAGTATTCCATTGAGCCGCAAGGTGCCGCTCGCGCCAACCGTGGTGGAACTGTTGCCAATGACCGGATTGCCACTCGTCCGCGCCGACGTCAATTCGATCGAGCCGACATCCTCGATGCGGCTGCCATCGGCCTGCGTGCCGGCATTGGTCGGATTGTGGAAATTGATCCCCACTCCGCCGCTCCCGGTCGGATTCACCGCCAATTGCGCGTTGTCCGCGAGCGTCGGCACCACGCCGCCAGTCCAGTTCAGTGCCGTCAGCCAATCGGTTGCGGTGGGTGAACTCCAGAGGATGTTCGTGGCATGCGCCCCACCCGTGAGTGAGGCCAGAACCATCGAAATTGTTAGCAGACTTGCGATTGAGGGACGAGGTTTCATGACGTAATGAATTGGACGAGGGTGCCCGTTTCAGAAGCCCGCCGACACGCGATCGAACAACCACCGCCAGCCCGATATGGACTAATCTGCGGGCGACGCGCCGGCGGAACGGGCAACGAAGTTTGCCCAAGCGCCACCCGCTTTGTCAAGTCCGGACGCGTCCACCCAGCGATTCCCAGGCAATGGTAATGGCGGGATGAGTCTGGGAAAAACGGCTTAACTAAGGCAAAATCCGCAGACGAGACCAAAACAATGCCCAAATCGGTATTGCCTTCATGAGCATATCGTCTTACACTAAGCCGTGACGACGATTTCCCTCAAAATTCCGGATGACATGGCCTCGCGCCTTGATGCAGTGGCCCGGGCCGAGAACACCAGCCGTTCGGCGTTGTTCCGCCAAGCCTTGGCTGACAAGCTGAAGACCTCGGCCCTTCGCTCCAAACCCAGTCTCTATGAACTGAGTGCGGATCTTTGCGGAGTGGGTGAAAGCGGCATCGGCGATCTTGCGTCCAATCCCAAGTACCTCGGGGACTTCGGCTCATGAACCAACCCGTCTTGGCCGACACTGGTCCATTGGTCGCCTACTTCGACCGCAGCGACAGCGACCATGGTTGGGCGAAGGATTGTCTTACGCGCTTCACTCAGCCCCTACAGACCTGCGAAGCGGTTATTGCCGAGACTCTTTTTTTGTTGCGCCGGGGAGGAATTTCCCCGCAGCCCCTGCTCAAACTCATTACCCGAGGCATTTTGCTGCCGACCTTTTCGCTCCGGAACGAAGCGGCGCAAGTTGCGGTCCTGATCATGCGCTACCAGGACCTGCCAATGTCCCTTGCCGATGCCTGTCTTGTTCGGATGGCGGAACTCGACGATCAAGCAACCGTGTTCACCCTTGATTCCAACTTTTTCATCTATCGCAAATCCAATCGCCGCGTACTCAAAGTCCTCAGTCCCAAATCCTCCTAATCAAAGGCAATGCGCCTCACTGCCGAGTCCGGCCCGCGGAGCGGCTGGAAATTTCGTTGTCTCGTCCTGTGGTGACATCTGAGATGGATTGTAGCGGCGGTCTGTGACCGCCGATGTGAATGAGATGGCGCTTGCTGACAACGCGGGTTCATTGGCGGTTCAAGGGCAGCGGCGGTCATAGACGTGCCGCTACAATGCAACAGATATTCTTGCTCGGCTCCTAACGACTGTGTTCCAACCGGCCCAGCAACCTCAGCAAACCGTCCAGAATGGTCAGTGGATGCGGCGGGCAACCGGGGATGTAGAGATCCACGGGCACCACCGCGGCGGCCCCGTCGTTAACCCGCGGATGACCGACGAACGGGCCGCCGGCAATCGCGCAGGCCTCAGTGCCTGATCCGTCGGGGCTTGAGAATTAGGGGCCGACCGTCCTTCATGAGTTTGATCCCGCCGCTTGTCCGCTTGGTTGTGGCTGAGGACGACGTCGTATTGGAATGCGGTTCTCACGGCGCTTGATCAACACGGGTTTTCCGCTATGCCAGCGGCCCACGGCTTCCGGCAGAGGTCTTCGTCCAGTGTGGCGAGTTTCAGTCCGTGGGCACGCGCGAGTTCGACGAAATACGCATCGGTGACGTCGGCATGGCTGGTGAGGGCGGGCAGTTTGGCGACGGAAAGGTCCGCGCTGACGAAGCAGGCCTGCTTGCGCGAGGTGATGTTGGCCAGCGCCGCCTGGGCGTCCGCGAATGAAGCCCGATAGCCCGGAGTCAGGCTGACGCGAATGAAGCCCAACTCGGAGAGCGGGCAGAGGGTGAAGACGGACTGGGCCTCCAGCCAGGCGCGAGCAGTCGCGTGCCTCGCGTGCGAATTCCACCCGCAAGCCAGCAGGAAGTTGACGTCAAGCAGATGGCTCATGGGAAGTCGGCTAGGAGAGCCTTGACCACATCGAGAGTCATCGGCGGGGCACCGGGCGGAGCGACCAGGACTTTACGACCGTTCTCCTCTATCAATTTGGCGTGCTTGGGTTGGTGACACTGCATGACGAGTTTCTCTCCCTCAAGGGCAAACGAAACCCTGTCGCCCGGCTGGAGATGCAGGGCCTTGCGAAACCGGTTGGGGATGACCAACTGGCCTTTGGTGGAAAGCGTTGCCGTGTTCATGTCGAAAGTCTTACCTGGCTTACGCCGGGTTTCAAACGTTTTTTCTTCGATGGCATTTTTCCGGGCTGAGGCGTTGCGGCTCAGAAGGAATCGTTTTGGAGCGAGCCGACATGTGAGCGGGGCCGCTTTGGAAGCAGGGAGTCAAGACGACATGCGAGACGCATGTCTTCCCTGACAGCCGAGACGGCCAATACTGCTGACTTAGCGGGAGGATAGGCATCCTGCCTGTCATGGACGACGGGCTTCCAGCCTGTCGTTTCATGCGCAGACAGGCGGGACGCGCTGTCTTCCGTCACAGGCGGGACGCCCAATAGCTGCTGTTGTAGCTCATCGTGGGACGCTTTGCCGCCATTGACGGCCAAGACGTGCAGCAACTCGAATTCGGCGCCAGACAGCACCATATCGCCACCACTCGGGGTCAGCAGGGTTCGTTTCGATAGCTTCAGGACCCATTCCTCGGCGGGTGCCACCGCGACATCACCGGGAGCCGGGACGGACGGCGAAGCCGGCTCCGGATCCTCCATATGGGAGTCGCTAAGCAGACTGTTGACCGCGGCGATGAGTTCAGTGGGGGCGACCGGTTTGGCAAGGAACAGGTGCGCTCCCATCCGGTAGCAGGCGACGCGTGTTTGGATGTCGTCGCGACCGGTGAGCACGACGATCCTCGACGCCGTGTTCCGGCGCACGTAGGCAATGAGTACCTCGCCTGCCTCGTCCGGCAGCCCCAAGTCGATGAGAACCACCCGATGGCGGGTTTTCGCAAATTCCTGATAAAAATCGAGGGCGTGGCCCACGGCCGTGACTGCAAACCCAGCCGCCGCAAGCTGGACCATTAACTCGGGCAGCGGGCTGGTCACCATCGGCTCAGCAACCACCAATGCCGGTGTCAACGTCGTCATTTCCAGCTCGGAAACCTGGACCAATAACTCGGCCAACGGCCTGCTGTTGCTCAACGGGTTGAGCGCGGGGACCACCGGTGCCCAGGTGCTGACGCTGATATCAACAACGCGACGGCACTTGGCAGCGGCACTTTCACCATCAGCGGCGGCACCATCGACAATACCACCACGGGTGCCATCACACTCACCAACAACAACGTCCAAAACTGGAACAGCGATTTCAGCTTCACCGGCACCCAGGCATTGAACCTTGGCAGCGGCGCGGTGACCCTGAGCGCCTCCCGCAGTCTGACGGTCAGCGCCAGCGCTCTCACCGTCGGCGGCGCCATTTCCGGCGGCACCTTTGGCCTCACCAAAGCCGGCGCGGGCACGCTGATTCTCGGCGGTGCTGCGGCCCCAACCGGATGAGAAGTTGACGATCACGCCACTGCCGCGTTGAAGCATCGACGGCAGCAGGTGACGCATCATGGAGGCCGGGCCTTTGATGTTGGTGTCGATGGTGCGGCCAAAATCCTCCGCGCTGATCTCCCACAACGGCGCGGGAGGATTGACCGTGGCGGCCTTGTTCAACACAAGGTCAGGCGCGCCGAATATTTTCAAAACGACGGCGCAGAAGGCGGCGACATCGCCCTCGTACGAGACATCGCAAACCTCGAACAAATGCGGCGACGGGACTTGCTGCCGGAGCATGGCAATCTGCTGCTCATCGCGTCCGAAGCCGGCTACTCGCCACCCGGCCTCAATGAAGACGGGGACCATGGCACGGCCAAGTCCACGGGTGCAGCCGGTGATGATGACTGTTTTCGCTTCCATGGCTATGAACACGTTCCCATCCTGAGCCTCGTCAACGCAGGCGTCGTTTGTCGCGCACCATCAGGACGCCAATGCGCACCATGATTTTCGCCATTTGTACGCTGCCTAACCAAGGGGAATGCGGATTGAACGGGGGCGGAGGATCCTAGCGAAGTGTTCTTGACACCGCGCCGGAAGAATTCAGGATCCCCCTTTGAGAGGACCAATCTCTAACATTTCTGACTCTCGTCGGCCCCCAGAACGGCCCTGATGGACGAGATGCACGGGGAGGTTCCTTTCCGGGCTGCATTTGCACCCATTTGCTTCATACCCCACCCACACACCAAAGGGACCCCAATGAACTTTTCTATCGCACGCCAGTGGTTCGCCCGTCTTGTGATGGCTTATGCCCTCGCGATTAATACTTTCCTCGCGTGGCTCTACATAGTTGAGCCCCAAAAGCACATCAAAGTATTCGGCGTATCCATCTCCGGATCTCCCGAGTCCCTGAATTTCCTCCGCGCCGGTCCTGGCGCGATGTTCACCACACTCGCCTTGGCAGCCCTTTGCGGGCTCCTTCGCCCGTCGCGCTTTCTTAATTGTCTCTCGTGCATCGTTCTGCTTTCCGGCTGCATCGTCGCCGCGCGAATCTACGGTATGGCCGTTGACGGCCTGACCCCGCTCCAACTCACCGAACTCCGGGACGAAGGCATATCGTGGCTCTTTTTTGTCGCTGCTCTCATTGCATGCCCGCGTTCACACTTCCAACGACCGCCGTCGGCTTCCTCTGCGGCACCGACTGCAAATCGATTGCGGCCCCCCGCAGCCGATTGAACCCGACTCACTCCCACTGCTGCCAGCAGACCGCAGCGGGTGACAGGCAGTGCTCTGTGTGCGGCAGCAAGCTCTTTCGACCTTGGTCCGAACAATCGCTTGAAATTCTGCGGATTGGCGACTATCGCGTGGTCTACGATATTCATGGTGCCGAGTTGATCGTTTTGGTCGTTCGGATCCGCGACACCGCTTTGGCTAAATCCCGGCCCTCACGCGGGCCAATTGCGGTCCGGCCCACCATCACGATGCCACGTTGACGGCCTGCGAGATGTCTATCTGCGAGACGGCTTAACCTTGCTTGCGGAAGCGCCCGTGCACCTCGAAGGCGAAGTTATCGAGCGTCTCGGGGTTGACCGGGTCGCCGTTGAGCGCCAGCGTGAGTGTCGGCAAGCCCTCGCGTTGGGCGATATGGAAAAACTGTGCTTCCGCCACCTTTGTGGGCATGCATTCCAGCGGGCCGAGATTGACCACAGCATCGATCCAACCGGCGCGCCAATGGTGGAGCGCCGCGCCGATGGTGAGGATGGCCTCACACTCCAAGGACTCTGGCACGTAGCCCTCGGCGGCGGCCAGGGTTTCGGTAATCCGGGTGCGGGGATGACCGCCGAGTTCGCGCGCCATGGTCCGGTGCACCACCGCGCGGATCCGCTCCTGCGCCGCGCTGCCGATGCGTGCCCCCAAACCATTGCGGCCGTGATCCTGGCGGTTCACATGGTCAATGTATTCAATATACTCACCCGTCGCCGCAAGTTGGATCCGCATCCCGCGCGCCTCCAAGCGCGCCACGACGTCGTCATTGGCAAATGCATTCGAGCGCACATAAATCTCACCGACAACCAATACGGTGGGCAACCGCTCCGTCCCGCGCACCGCGGCGAACTCACGCGCCGCCTCCGCCAGCAGGCCCCGCATGCCTAACAATTCGCCGGTGGCCACTTGCCACAGGCCGTTGGCCAAACCCAGCGAGGTACCGGCGAGGGCCTGCAAACGGGCCAGCAGCGCGGCCCTGTTCCGCTGATAGATCCGGTTGGCCGCACCCGGGGTGGTTTCCACAGGCCGCGTTTCTAACAGAGCCGCCAGCAGTGCCTCGGCGGCGACAAAGCCGCTGAACACCAGCAGCGCGAAACCGGGCGGGAGTTGATCGAAATATCCCTCCTCGCGAGGTGCCCAGATCCGCAAGCGCTCGCGCAGACCGCTGTGTTCGAGCGCGATCTGGGTGAGCAGGTTGTAAACGCCGAAGCGACAGGGGCCGATGCCGCCGGGGTGGCAATAAAGGAAGCGTTCATTCGCGTCAGTGCTGCTCTGGATGCGGTGGACCAGTGCGCCGAGGTTCATGCAGGCGGGAATGCATTCCTTGCCCGAGGTGAGGCGGCGCCCGACGCGCAACGCCTCCGCATCCACCGGCGGCAGCGTCTCGGCGTGCAAGCCGCGTCCGCGCAGGCAGGCGGCAAGCACCTCGGACACCTCCCCGAGCATCGGCAACAACACGCGTTCCTCGGGGTCGATATCCAACACGCTCATGGCGGTGTGTTGCAAGGTGGCGAAGGAGTTGGGTACTTTGCCAGCGCCGTTGCCAGCGGCCGCTTCGCCAGCCACACAATGCAGGAACGCCTCGACCCGCGTCTTGGTGCCCGCATCGCCGGCATGGCCGTCGGTTTCGATGATGGCAAACGGCTTGCCGTCCATGATGTGGGCGAAAAAGTGCAGGTTGAAGCTATCCGGGCCGCACGAATAATTGCTGCAGTAGAGGGCGTGCACACCCGGCAGGCGGCGGATTTGGTGGGCCGCGCGCAAAATCCGTTGCGCCTGTGCCCAATACATGTCGTCGAACACCGGCACGTCCTCCGGCACCGGGAAACAGTCCAGCGGCACCGCCATGGCCCCCTGCTCGCGCAGAATGGCCGGCACGTTGGAATTGAGCACCTTGTTATAGATGGTGTAGGGCCGGCCTAACACAACCACGGCAGGCACCTGGCGTTCCGCGCAAAACGCCAGCGCACGGCGGCCGATCTCCTCGCAATCGCGCTCGAAGTCCTGCTGCGCAGCGATGGCCCGGCGCAAGGCCGGCTGCCAACAGGCCGCCGCGCCTTTTCCTAACATCCCGGCGAGACTGGCGCAGCTTTGGCGGAATTCGGCGGACTCAAAATTGCCATCGCCCACATCGATGACGGGCGAGAGCACCTTGCCGGTGAGTTTGGCGGCGAGGTCCTGGCGCAGGATCCACGGGCTGGCCTGCACCACCGGACAAACCTTGGAGTACGGTTCGTTGTCCACCCGCGGTAAACTGCGCAGCATCGGCAACAGGAGGAAATCCGCCGGTTCCTCCGCCATCTGGCTGGTCAGCCCGTGATAGAGCTGCATCGGCGCGCAGTACGCGATGTTGGCCTCCTGGGTCCCGCGCTTGAGCACGCCGTGGTCCGCCCCGGTGGTTAGACGCAGGTTGAAGCCCAGCCCGCGCACAAAAGCCGCCACCAACGGCAGAATGCCCTTGAGCGTGAACTCGTCGGTCAGGGCCACCGTCAGCGCGCCGGGCGTGGAACCCAGCGATTCTAACATCTTCGTGACGAGTTCTTCGCGCTCGCGGAATGGATCGGGCGAGAGGTCGGGCAGCTTGTGTTTGCGGGTGCCCTTGTCGTAGAGAGCGCAGGCGCCGCCCCAGTTAAAGCGCTGGCCGCGGCCGCTGACGATCGTGCTGATTGAATCGATGCGGCAGCGGTTGCCGGCACCGCCGCAGCCTGTTTTCGAGTGGCAGACGAAGGTTTCCTTGGCTTGGATGCGCGCCTCCAGGAAGCGTTGTGGGTCGAAGATCGGGTTGGCCTGCCAGGCGGTTTGAGCGCGCGCCAGCAAGGCGATGCCGAGGGCGCCGACGGTGCCGGGGTTGGGCGGGATGATGATTTCGCTGCCGGTCTGGCGCGCCACCGCCGCGGCCAGCGCGTCGGAGGCAAACGGCATCCCCTGACAGAAGATCACGGAGCCGACGGAACGGTTGCCTTTGACCCGGTGCAGGTAATTTTGGATGATCGAATCGTAGAGCCCGGCGATGATTTCGCGTTGGTCTCGGCCGGCGGCCACGGCTTCGCCGATCACCTCGGCCATGAACACCGAACAATGCTGGCCGAGCGACACGCATTGGGGCGCGAGCATTGCCTCCGCGCCGAGTTGCTCGACGCCGTGAATGCCCGGAAACTTGCCGCCTTGTTCCTCGATGAACGACCCGGTGCCGGCGCTGCACGCCTCGTTCATCGCACAATCCACCACCCGGCCGTCCGCCAGCCGGATGTATTTCGCGTCCTGGCCGCCAATCTCGAAGATGGTGTCCACCCGCGGATCGAAATGCCGCGCGCCTGCCGCGTGCGCCGCGATTTCATTGAGCACAAACACCGCGTCGCCGCCATAACAGGTGGTTAGCAACGAGCCGGCGATTTCCCGCCCGCTGCCGGTCACGCCGAACCCGCGCAGCACGCCGTCGGTGGGCCGCTGAGCCACAAACTCTTGGAGCAAGGCCTGCGCCGCGCCGACCGGATCCCCCGCCGTGCGCCGGTAACCTTCCCAGATCACTTCGTCGGTGGCTGCGTCCAGCGCCACGGCTTTCGAGCCCGTCGAACCGATATCGAGGCCGAGGATCAACTGGCGCACGTGACCGTTGCACTGCGGCAGCGACAAGGGCGGCATGCGCCGCACCAGACGCAGACTGCCACTCAAGCCGCCGACGGTGTCGAGCCGGGTGGGGCCGCTGCTGGCCAGCAAATTGCCGAGCGGGGGCGGCGGCGCGGGAGTTTCCGCCGCCAGCAGGGCACAACCCAGGGCTTCGAGAAATTCCACCTGGTCCGCTGCCATGTCCAGCAGGCGCATGCCCTGCGCACCCAACATGCCGGCGAAGGTGCGGCGGATGCGGCGCGAGCGGGTGACGCCGCCGATGAGCGCCACGTCGGGCGGACTGACGCCGGGTTTGACCAGGACCATCACGTTTTCGCACACGGCGTCGAACAAGCCGGCGAGGATGGCCTCGCGTTTCTCGCCTTTGTTTGCGAGGTGGGTCATGTCGGTTTTGAGGATCACCGGGCAGCGTCCGGAGAGGGGTGCGGAGTGCTCGACGTCGGCGCAGACTTCGCTGGCTTGCGCGGGAGTTAGCTCGAAGCGCTCGCAAAGTTGGCGGAGGAAATTGCCGGTGCCTTGTGAGCAGCGGCTGTTTTCGCGCAGCACTTCGAGGCCGTCGGGCCGCAATTCCAACACCGAAAACCCGTGGCCGCCGATGGAAACCACGGTGGCCGGGCGCGTGCCGTGGAGAAACCGGAACCCGCTCGCCTGGGCCTGTTTGGTCGGCACCCGCGGCAGCGTGACCAGACGCGCGAGCCGCCCGCTGGCCGCCGCGCCGGTGACGCCGGGCCAGTCGAATTCACCGAGCAGCTCTAGCAGACGTCGCGCGGGCTCCTTGTGATGCTCGACCAAGCGGCAGGCACCGCGGCGCAGGTCAGTGCCCTGCCGCAGCACCTCGACGACCTTGATGGTTTCGGCCCCGACGTCGATGCCCAGAAAACGTTGGATGGCCCCCCCCTCTGGCACGGGGGCGCCACCGTCTGCTCCGCCATCCGCAAAGGGTTGCGCTTTCATGATTGTGGCTTCCTATCATCCGCCGCGGAACCGCGCAAGAGATTTCAGCACCCGGCAGCGGTTTCAGAAGAAATGCGCAGACTCGGAGAACCGACGGAGGGGCGGCGATCTCCGAATCGCCGTGGCCCATGGCGGGGCCATGGGTGGTGGCCGACCGCATTCCATCGACTCCTCATGGTTCAGGGTGATTCGGAGATCGCCCCCCCCTACACACACAGCGAGCTGCTCGCCTGAAAAACGCCGCAGACCCAGTGGACCCGGCTCAGCCCGCCTGCTTGAACAAGTCGAGGAAACGGTCCTCGTATTCCTGAAACACCTTGAGCCGATCCAACTCCTGCTTGAGTTCATACGAGAGGGAGCGGTCATTGCGTGCCTTGGCGAACAGCTCCTCCAGACGTTGCTTGTCGCTGCCGCTGAGGCGCAGCAACGGCTTCTCCGGTTCTGCTTCCTCGGCCGCGACAGGCGGTGCCCCCGGGGTCCCGACGGAATTTTCCAAGCGGTGTAAAAACTCCTCCAGCCCCTTCTCCACTTGCCGGGACTGACTCTGCAATTCCTTGAAATCGATCGAAATGGCCGCCATCGCGCCGAATGCCTTGAGCACCGCCAGCGAGGCTTTCGGAAACGGAAACTGCGAGAATACATGCGGGATTTCGCCCAGCAGGCAGCCACCTTTCATCCCGCTATCGGCAGCAACCCCCAGCAGCACGCCGTTGAGCCCGCTGATTTGGGCGTCCTCGAGCATGTGCAGCTCGAGCCGCTTGAAATCCTCGAGCGTGTCGCGGTCAATGGCGGCACCGAATACCCGCGACTCGTGCTCGGGGCGCATTTGGCTGGCCATCGCGGCAAAGGTGAACACGCGCTGGACCCGCAGTTTGTGGGCAAAGCCGACGAGTTTGGCGCAAAATGCCGCGCCCTTGGCCGACGGTTGCGCCTCGCCGATGAACACAATCAGATCGTGGTTTCTAGCCGGATCCTGCCACAGGAACAAGCGGCTGCGCGGCAGCGCCCCGGTGAGAATCAAGCCATCCTTCACATCCACCCGCTCAAGGTCGAAAAACTCGCGTGCGGGAAACTCCGCCAGCAGGTGCATGCCGAGCTTGGCCATCAGGTAGTAGCCTGCACTGATGGCCACCGCACCCATCCCCGGCCACGCTGCAATCAGCCAGGGAGCGTTGAGCTGTTGCTCGCTTTCCATGATCTCAACTATGCACCCGTTCCGCGCCCGGGTCAATGGCCGTTGAGGAAACGCTTCTCCAACTCCGCCAGCGGCAGCTGGGTCAGATCGCCAGTCACAACCTCGGACAAGGCGAGGGCTGCGGCGGCGGGCAAGGCCTTGCGCAGGCTTGGCAGGAGTTCCTGTGGGAACACCAGCCGCCATGCCGGATAGCCGGCGCTCGCCACGATGTCGCCGATGGTGCCGGCAATGCGCTCCAGCGCCTGGTGTGCCAACTCGGCTTGCAGGTGGTGCTCCTCGCCATAGGACATTCCGCCTTGCTGCTCATGCGACCCGCTTTGGCGGAAGCGGCCGACGCGGTCGGTGACCACTTGGGTGATGGACTGGGGCCTGAGTTCCACCGTGCTGCCGGGAACTTCGCACAAATGGGCCTTGTCTTGCGGATCCTCTCCTGCCGGCTTGAATTTCACGGGCCTGACCCGTCCGAGATTGGCAATCACAATCAGCTTTTGCATGGGATTGGGGGGTTATAAACGCAGCGTTACCATGGACGAATTTCCGCCTCTTCGCAAGCAGGAACTGGCTCGTCCGCCAGTCGGCTGCCAAAGCGCGGCATCCACCGCGGACGCAATCGATCGATTCAATCGATCGATTGAATCGTCCGCTTGAAACCCATCCATTACCAGCCACCTGGCAGCGGCAGGTGGTCGATCCAAGGGCCGTCAGAGCGGATGAAAATCCGCAGGTTGGCTCTGACAATCGCGGGCCCGCCATTCCCGTGAATTTTCCTACAATCCGCTTAGCAAGAGCGGTTTATCAGAATTGTGGCGGCGCGCGACGGCCCCTCCCTCAACGCGGTCGATCTAACACTTTTATCACTGGAAAAGAGGCGTCCAGCCCGTGAAGGAAGACAGCGCGTCCCGCCCTCTGGCAAAATAGACAAGCATAACGACCACCGATTGCTGGTCTTTTTCCTGATTGACTTGGCCGGCAGCCAGCGTTCAAGCTTCGTCCATGTTTGACCCTGACCGCTACGATGGCCGCATGCCATACCGCCGCTGCGGCGACTCCGGCCTGTTGCTGCCGGCCATTTCGCTGGGCTTTTGGCACAATTTCGGGCGCGTTGATGATTTTCAGGAAGCCCGCAAGATCATGGCGCGGGCGTTTGACCGCGGCATCACCCATTTTGATCTGGCCAACAACTACGGCCCGCCAGCCGGCTCGGCCGAAGAGAACGTCGGGCGCATTCTGGCGGAAGACTTCATTTGCCACCGCGACGAGTTGATCATTTCCACCAAGGCGGGCCACGACATGTGGCGCGGTCCCTATGGCGAATGGGGCTCGCGCAAGCATCTGCTCGCCTCGCTCGATCAATCGCTCAAGCGCCTGCGCCTGAGTTACGTGGATATTTTTTACTCCCATCGCCCCGACCCCCACACCCGGCTCGAGGAAACCATGTCAGCGCTGGCCACAGCGGTCCACAGCGGCAAGGCGCTGTACGTGGGGCTCTCGAAGTACCCGCTCAAGCGGCTCAAGAAGGCGGTGCGCATCCTCAAGGACATGGGCATCCGCTGCCTGGTGTACCAACCGCCCTACTCGATGCTCAACCGCTGGCCGGAGAGCGCGGGCATCCTCGAGTGGTTGGAGGACGAGGGCATCGGCTGCGTCGTGTTCAGCCCGTTGGCGCAAGGGATGCTCACGCCCAAGTACCTCGCGGGCATTCCCGAAAACTCGCGTGCGGCGCGCCCCGAAGGGTTCTTGCAGCCCGAACAGGTCGCGGCCCAGCATGCAAAACTCGTGGCCCTCAGCGAGCTGGCCACTGCGCACGGGATGCCGCTGAACCATCTGGCGCTGCGCTGGGCGCTGCGCTCGCCCGCCGTCACCTCGGCCATCATTGGTGCCCGCAATGTGGCCCAGCTCGATGATTCGCTCGACGCCCTCCAGTCCGAAACCCTCAGCGCCGGCCTGCTCGCCGCCATCGACAGCATCGCACCGCCAGCCGAGCGCGACAAGGACACCAACACCTAACAAACAACCCACCCCACCCACAGCCATGACCTGGAACGACTATTTTTTAACGCTTTTTGACAGTTGCTGCGCCACCTACCGGGCCGGCACGCGCGATGTGGAAAAATTCTACGCCGGAGAAGACCGGGCATTTTTGGCGACCATCGGCCACCAAGCGCGCGAGTTTTTCGATTTTGTCGAAGATTTTTGTGAAGAAGGCACGCCAAGCGCGTCCACCGCGCTGCTGGTTGCGGCAGTGCGCCGCGATTATTTTCTCACCGTGCAAAAGGGCATCACCAGCACTCAAACCCTCACCACGGCGGAGCTGCCGAGCTTCGGCCACGAACTCGAGGGCCTCGCGTATCTGCCGCGCATCCTTGCCAAGGCCCGCGCCAAACTCCGCGGCGAACTCGATCCAAACATCATGTTCGGCTGCGGCGGCGACCGCAATTTCCTCCGCAAGCACGGCTCCATTCCTGCCGCGGATTTTCTCCGCCACGTGTGGGCCGCTGGCGACAACGATGCCAAGCTCGCCGCCTGGGTCAAAGCCCAGGCGATGTGATGCGGCTGTGGTTTTGTGGCGGCACTCTGCGAGCGGCGGAGCGGGTGAGGTGCGCCGGGGTGCGTTCCCTTGCGCAACGACGGCCACAGGCCGCCGCTACAGGGATTGGCCACAGGCCGGTAAATTCCGGGCAGGATGCCCGGACCGCCTTCCGCGGCGCGCCGGAGGTCACCTCGGCTGCTGATGCCTGAATTGCGAGGGCGAGATGCCCTCAAAGGCGCGGAATCGCCTGGCAAAATCACTGCTGCTGGTAAAACCACATTTTTCGGCCACCGTGGTGACGGCAAGCCGGGTGCCGCCCAACAAGCGGCGGGCTTCTTCGAGCTGCCTGCGCTGGATCGCCAAGCCCGGTGTCAAACCGGTGACCGCCTTGAAATGAGCGTGAAACGTGTTGTAGGAAACCTTCTGGGTAGCTCTGAGAAGTTGCGCCACCGTCAAGCCCGAACAGGCGTGTTGGGAGATGTGGTCCACGGCAGCTGCGATATCGCAGACATGGGCCCGTTGCAGACCTGTCGACTGGCGGACCCGCAAGTCCATTGCCTCGCATAGCACGGGGTCTTGAGGAATTGGCATTCCCGACAGGATTTGGGCGAGCACTCGCGCGGCCTCGGCACCGATTTGTTCACCGAGCGGGATGACGCTCGTCAGGGTGGGATTGCTGGCCAGACTGACATCCGTGTCATCCGAACCGACCACCGCAATGTCCTCCGGGACGCGCAGGCCCAGAGCCTGGCAGACGCGGATGACGTATCCCCCACTCCCCATGACCGGGCAGAAAAGTCCGCTCGGCTTGGGAAGACTCCGCAACCAGGCCGCCATTTCTTGCAAAACCGGGTTCGCCGGCAAGTTCGGATCATCCAACAAGGCAGGATCCATCTGTTCCGAAAAAATCGCCGACACCCCGGCGGCGGGTCGGATGATGTTCAGGAAGGCCTGCTCCCTGGTGGATTCGGGACTGGCCAGCCTGAGCATGGCGATGGAACGCAAGCCCTGCTGGCGAAAGTGATCCACCGCCACCTTGGCTTGACTGCTAAACAAACCAGTCACTTTCGCCACGCCCGGCCGGGCCCGGGTGTAGCACATGTTCACGACGGGACATGGCCTGCCGAGGCGGGCGAGACAGAGGTCGAGTTCCTCGTCTTCCATGAAAGTGAGCAATCCGTCTGGCTGCCATGCCAGCAATTTGCTCACCGGGTCGCGCCCGTCCGCCTCAGGGCGCATGCCTCTTGGCACGCGGAATTCTCGAATCACCAGTCCATCATGGGCCTCCGCGAACGACAGAGCCCCGCGCAGCAAGCGGTGCGTATAGGCGCTCACATAAGCGGAAATAAAGGCGATCTTGCTGGATGGAAGCATCGCGGGAATCTTCCATGCTTTGCGGAAAATGTATAGCGATTTGACGCCAGCAGCACAGCCGGTCCTGCTCGACCCGCCGCAACGAGTGGTTTGGAGTTTACGCTTGAGTGGTGAAATGACGGAATTGATCCGCCTGCCGGGCAGCCATCCAATCGCATACTTCCGTCACATCGCGCAACGGCACGTTGGTTCCTGGAAATGTGGGCGCGTAGGGCGGCGGGCCGAACTCGGGGACGAGTGTGGTGAGGGCATCGCCCCTGCGCCGTTGGGCATCCCAGACCATGCGCCACCATGACTCGTGCGCGGCGAGGTGAGGCGCGTACTCAGGAGCGGCGGGATCACTCACCTGCGGCCCTTGCTCGTGGCCGACGCGGGCATGCAGGTGGTGGCAGCGCTCCGCGCATTGCCGGATGATTTCCTCCTGATCATCTAGCAGACTTTCGCTCACGCAGACCCAGTGACTGAAGTCGCAGCAGAGTATCAGGTTAGGAAACCGCTCCAGCATCCTTGCAGTAGTCCATGGATTGTAGAGAATGCGCCTGCGATGGGTTTCGTGAACCACCGGGATACCGCAAGCGGCTTCAAGCTCCAGGGCGCGGCAAAAGAACCGCTCGGACTCCGCATCGGACCATGCATCACGACCGCTGTGGGCGTTGATCATGGCGGGTTGGCAGGCGCTGGCCTTGTGGAGTAGTTGTTCGAAGGAATCGAGATGATCGTCAACGGTGCGGCCGCGGCTGGAGATCTGTAGAATGAGGGTGAATCCATTCAGCGCGATTTGATCCAGCAGGTCTTCCCGCTCCTCATCGGCGGGCACGCCGGTTTCCACGCCTTGATAGCCTGCGGCCTTGAATGAGGAAAACAACTCGTGTCGCGGGCCTTGGGTGCCCCATGTGTGGCGGATCAGTTGGAGTTTCATGGTTGGTTTGATTTCCGGGAGGTGGGCAGGTCGCTCGTCTGAAAGTGAACCCCCATGCGTTCCAAGCGAGGAAGCTGGGCGCGGGCACGGATCGAGAAGCCGGGCCAGTCAGCGCGATTATCCGGCGACCATCCGCGCTCGGCAAGCGCCATCAGGCGGGGAAACAACTGGCGGTCCACCAACTCGGGTTCGCGGTCGATGTGCGACCAGAAATTCGCCTGCACGCCTAACACACGGCGTGCGGCCTGCGGCTCGAGTCCGGCCAGCGGATCGAATGAGAAGACGCGCTGTGAATTGATCGCGGCGTAGTCGTAATCGAAGTAACAATGGCTGGTCGGGCTCATGACCACATCATGGCCGGCCTTGGCCGCCGCGATGCCGCCGCTCACGCCGCGCCAGCTCATCACGGTGGCGTTGGGTGCCAGGCCGCCTTCGAGGATTTCGTCCCAACCGACGAGTCGCCGTCCCTTGGCTGAGAGGACTTTTTCGATGCGGCGGATGAAATAACTCTGGAGGGCGTGCTCGTTCTCAAGTCCTTCCGCTTTCATGCGCGCCTGACATTTCGGGCAGGATTTCCACGCAGTCTTTGGAACCTCGTCGCCGCCCACGTGGATGAAGGTCGATGGAAACACTGCGGTCACCTCGTCCAACACATCTTCAAGGAAACGGAAAACATCCTCGTTGCCCGCGCAAAACACATCCGATGTTGTGGTTGGCCCTTTGTAGAATGGAAAAACCTCGGGGCTGGTCCGCCCGGCGCAGGTGAGATCGGGCCGGCTGACCATCACCTCATGGCTGTGGCCCGGCATCTCGATTTCAGGAACCACGGTGATGTGGCGGGTCGCAGCATACGCCAGGACACCCTTCAATTGTTCCTGCGTGTAGAATCCCTCGTGCGACGGCGGTTCCTTGAAGCTGGCGGAAAACAACGCGCCTTTTCGGGTCAATTCGGGGTGTTTCTTGATCTCGATCCGCCAGCCCTGATCATCCGTTAGATGAAGGTGCAACACATTGAGTTTGAAGACCGCCATGCGGTTGAGCGTGGCCTTGAGATAGTCCACCGACTGGAGCGTGCGCGAACAATCCAACATCAACCCACGCCACGCAAAACGCGGATGGTCCTCAATGGCAACGGCGGCGATCACAAGCGCCTCCTTGCCCGCAGCTGGCGGCAACAGTTGCATCAAGGTGCGGCCGCCGTAAAAAACACCTGCGGCCGCAGCCGCCGTGATTTCAACCCCATCGCTGCCTACCCGCAGCCGATAGCCCTCGGGCGATTGGCGGGCAGGCTCTGTATCGATTGCCAGGCGGATCGCGGGGCCGTCGCTGCTCTCGCGGACGGGAAATGGCAAGCCGGTGAGCGCCCTCAGATCCGCGGCAAGCGTCGTGGCTTCCTCTTGCCATGCGGCCGGCGCGACAAGCACCGTGCCGGCATCAATCCGGAATCCACCCACCCCCGCCTCAATTTTCACGGGCATTGGCAGCATGCGCTCAGCCGCGCCGACGTCGTGATCCTCAGCGGCCACAATGGATGGAAAAATGCCTAGCAGCAATGCCAGGGCAAGGATTCGCGGCGGGCGCAGGATCGTGTCAGAGGTTGGGTGGACGATGATCATGGCGTGTGGGGGCGGCGCAACCGGAATAGTTAGGAAAATCTTCGGTCAGCCGGTTAGCGGATTCCAGTGGCCTTCCGGGCAACGGTATTTCCAACAAGGTGAACGGTCAAGGCATGAGGGGTTTTGAGGCGGAGCCGGGCAAAGGAGACTCCACAGGGGACGGCAATCGCCTTTCACGCCTTGGAGAAAATGTATAGCGATTTGATGCCAGAAGCATAGCCGGTGGGAAATTTCCTGATACTGTGACGCGGTCAGAGGGGCATTCCACGGGTCGACCCCACCCGTTGCGGGTAGGCGAGGATTCGAGGAAGCGCCGCCTTCCGTGTGGTCCGCTGCGGTGGCTTGCATGAAAATCAGGCCCCTCATTGCCATTCCACACCTTTACCGCTTCGCCCCGACCACCAGCATCCACCTCTAAGACTACCCATGAAACCCAGATTCACCCGCCCACTCGTCACTTGCTTGTTTATCGCCCTCACCAGCGCGGCCTCCGCCGTTGACT
>CAIVSK010000421.1 GCA_903908495.1 Akkermansiaceae bacterium | reverse complement strand
GAACAGCAGTCCCTGGCTGGCGGTTGCGGTATAGGCGCGGGCTCCCGCCGCGGATGCGCCAATCGCAACGCTGAGCGCGGCGAACAAGAATCCAGTTTGAAAATACCGTGTGGTAGCCATGATGCGGGCAGGGAAGGGTGGTGGTTTGATGGAGTCCTGGATCAAAGAATGGATGGACTGCCTGTAATGCTCCGTTCCACGTTTTGGACGAAGGGATTTCTTCGTGCGGATCCAGGGGCGGCACACCATCAGAACACCTGACCTCGTGTGGTTTTGGGGTGGGTTTAAGATGATACCGATTTGAAGACCATGAGCAGGTCGGTGCCCGGATAGAGGGTCTGGGTGGCGTTGAGTTCGGCGCAGAGGTGGGCGACGGCGGCATTGTTCTTGGCTGTGGCGAGGCTGTGGAGGGTGATGGTGAGGGTTTTGGCCTGCTCGTCGGGCACCAGATCCGCCGGGGTGGTGCAGAGGTCCCGGATGAGCGCCCGGGCCTCGTCCTGATGGTGCGCGTTGAGTTGCTCGCGCACGATGTGGGCCATGGCGGTCTCCGCACGATAGGCGATGATTTTGATGGTGTCGATGAAGTGCTTGCTGCGGGTGGCCAGCTTGAGGAACCGCTCCTCCTCGGGCAACTCGGCGAAGGTGAGGTGTTTGGCGGTTTCCTTGCGCTTCTTTTTGAGTTTGTCGAGTTCGGCTGCCTCCCGCTCGATGTCGGCCCGCAGGGTGGTGGCGGCGCTCATGTAGTGTTCGGCTTTGGCGGGCTCGAGTTGGCCGGCGATGCCCAGATCGTGAAGGCGGGCTTTGCGCCGGTGTTGGATGGCGACCCGCTTGCGGACCTCTCCGTCGAGCTTGCGCCAGGCGGGGTTGACGAGGCGGACGGTCTCATCAACCGCTTCGAGCTGGTAGTCGATTTGGCGGTCCAGATTGAAGTGTTCCCGGCCATATTTGAAAAAGTTTTCCTGATACCATCTGCCGAATTGGGGGCCGGCGATCTGCGCCACGTCGGCCTGCCAATCGGCGCTGATGATGGCCGTCTGGTGGCCGCCGGTGCCGAGCTTGCGGATTTCCCGGACCCAGAGTTCGTCGTCCTTGCTGCTGCCGATGAGGGTGCCGCGCTCGGCCAGGAGCATGTCGGCCTCCCCGCCCGTCATGAGCGGCACTTGGCGGGTGCAAAACTCGCCGGCGGGCCAATCCCCGTCGGGATGCTTGTGATAGGTCTGGCAGGCGATGCGCTTGGCCGCCATGCGTTTGAAAAAGCCGGGGCTGTAGCCTTCGCGGTCGAAGATGAGCCGGAAACGCATGCGCAGCGTGTCGGCGTCCAGTTCGGCCTGGTTGGGCTGGTTGGGGACGAGGAGTTCCAGTTCGGGCACGAGCTGTTCCTCCAGGGCGCGGATGAGGCCGGGGTCCACGGCCTGGTTGATTTTGAAAAAGGGCAGGCCGTCCAGACCGTTGACCCAGTAATCGGTGGTGGCGCGCAGGCAGAGCCGCTCGCGGGCGATGTAGTGGCGGGGCAGCTTGGTCAGGTGGCCGTGATAGGCGCGGGCGTGGCCGTCGATGTAGAGCGTGGCGGTGGCGGCGGGGTTGGCGGCCATCCAATCCTCGCAGAGTTGCGCGGACCAGCCTTTGCCATCGCCACCGGTGGTGAGGATGTTAATTTTCTCGCGCAGGGTTTTGGCTTCGGGACAGCGGTCGAGGCCGAGGAGCTTGCCCCATTCGCCGGGGGCGGTGGAGCGGAGTTGTTCGATGGATTTGATGCGGCAGAGGGCTAGCATGCCCAACAACATGAAGATGTGCTCCAGGCCGTAAAAACCGGCGGGCAGGGTGAAGAAGCGCGCGGCGTGGCGCAGCAGGCCGGCGGCCAGCAGGGCGGGCAGGGCCAACAGCACCCCGCCGTGGACGACGCTTTCGCAGGGACGCCGGAAGTCGCTGGGCACGGCCGCTATTTTCCCGAGACTCGCCATCACGCGCATGCACTCGTCGGTGGCGCCCACTCCCCGGGGGGCGGCGGCGTCCTCGCGGCTGCGCTGGCTTTTGGTCACCGGCGCGGCCGGTACCGCCGCAGGCGGCGCGGCGGCCTCGCACCCGGCGGGTGGCTGAGCTTCGGACGGGGCCGTCGGAAGCTCGCTCAGGGGCTTTTTTTTTGCGTTGTCCGGCGTTTCCGCCTGGTTTCAAAAAACGCCTTGGGGCCACCTTCGCGGTATTTTTTCACCCACCGTTTGAGCGCCAGGGGCTGAATGCCGAACACGCGGACCAACTCCGCCTGCTTCGCATTGCCGTTGAGATAGAACTGGCTCACGATCATCTTGAAGGAGGCCGTGTCATCGCGATGGTGGAGGAACACGGGCATCATCCCGTGGAGGTAAACGATGTCGTCGCCCTCCCGCTGGTAGCCGAGGTTCGGCGTGATGAGATGAACTCCTTCCGCGAAGATGGGCAGTTGCAATTGCGGCATGACCGAGGCTAGCACGCCACGCCGGACCAAGGCAATACCCGTGCCAACCCACTCCCGATCCGACCCTCCAGGCCGCACCCCGGTATCATTTTCACCGCGCCGAGTCTCCAGCCATCCAAAAAACCAAAATCCTTGATTTTACAAGCCTCCGCTGCCTTCTCGCTCACACGAGGTCAGGTGTTCTGAATCTGGTATTACGAATTGAACGGGGCGCAGAACGGCCCGGTGGACGAAGCGGTCGTCGTCGCCTTGCTCGCCAACGGCACGTTAGGCGGAAAATCCCTGGTATGGCGCGAGGGCCTGGCGGATTGGCTTCCGCTCCACCAGTCCGAACTGTCGCGTTATCTGGCGGCACCAACGACTCCGCCCCCCATCAGGACAATCGGCGGCACACCCTCGGCCAATCCCTATCAAACCCCGCAAGCCATGACCAGCGACTACCCGTACCCGACGGGGCCGGTCGTCGAGTTGACGTGGAAGCAAATCCTGTGGAGTTTTGAGGGCCGCATTCCCCGACGCACCTACTGGGCGGGAATCGGCATTTGGCTCGGTATCGTCATGGTGGTGGGGCTGTTTGCCGCATTGCTAGTTCAGGCGAGGGCACCCGGTGCGCTGCTGTTGCTCTTATTGCCACTGCTGGTCCTGTATATCTGGAGCGCGCTGGCACTGCAAATCAAGCGCTGGCATGACCGCAACAAGTCCGGGGCGATGGTACTTATCAATCTTATTCCATACGTCGGCGGCATCTGGACGTTTGTGGAATGTGGCTGCCTCAGAGGCACCGTGGGCACCAACTCCTACGGCAACGACCCCACCTGAGGGAACGTGACCACGTGGCTGCGGCGTCCCCGCCGCAGGCCGTGCGCGCCGCGTCTCGCGGCGCGTCTAGAGTTTGGCCATTTGCGGCGCGTTATATTTGTTAGGCTGCGGCTTTTTCCGCTAGAATGGCGGTGACAAAAGCCGCGTCCGGTGG
>CAIVSK010000420.1 GCA_903908495.1 Akkermansiaceae bacterium | reverse complement strand
CCGGTCGCCCCTCTCACGGGGGGCGCGGATTGAAACGAGGCCAACCCGTACGCTTCCACCCTTCCCGCCGGTCGCCCCTCTCACGGGGGGCGCGGATTGAAACACCTTCTTGGATGACGACATGAACAATCTTGCGGTCGCCCCTCTCACGGGGGGCGCGGATTGAAACCCCTGTATCATGCAATGGATCACCCCCAACGCCGGTCGCCCCTCTCACGGGGGGCGCGGATTGAAACGATGGCGATGCTTTCATAGCGAAGAGGGCGTGACGCAGCAGGCTCTCGGAAAATGCGTCCTCACCGGCGCGCAGGAGTTTTTTGCCAAACTCGGTGGCGGTCAGGAGGCGGACTTCGTTGGCCTTGTCGTTGCCGAGCAGGGCGGTGTAATCGCGCAGGCCGAAACCGCGGGCGAGTTCCTGATAGGCGCTGGAGCGGAATTCGCCACGGCTTTCGAGGTCGAGGCCTTTCAGATAGAATCGCTCGGCGGGTCCGAGGGCTTTCCAGATTGGGCGCTCGATGCCGGCGGGCACGAGGCGATCGTTGGCAATGATGACGGCTTCGGCGATGGCGGCTTCCAGCGGCGAGCGCTCGGCACGCTTGCCCTTGGGTCGGGCGAGTTCGCGGGCGCCACGCGCGTCGACCAACGCATCACCCGGGCAAGTGAGTTTTCCGGCGCCCAGCAACGAATTGTGAAAGGTTGACCGCCGGTTGCGAGGTAGTTAGCAGGACTTGTCATGTTTTTTTCACTATCATCATGAAATCGCTGCTGCTGACGTTGCTGATCGGGTGCTGGACGGTGGCTGCGGCCGCACCATGGAGCGAGCCCACTGAAATGCGGGCGTGGACGGCCAAGACCGGCCACAAGTTGGAGGCCAAAGCCGTGCAAATCGCCGATGGCAAGGTGCAACTCGAACGCGCCGACGGCTCCAAGGTCGTCGTCGAGCTCGACAAATTCATCGATGCCGACCAGGCGATCCTGCGCAAGCACTTTGACCAGAGCGGCCCCGCCGCGGCCACCCCGCCTGCCGCCCCGCCTGCCGCGGGTGCTGACGCTCCGCCGGCGGCCGCGGCTCCGGCGGCCGCGGCTCCGGCTGGCACGCCGACGGCGGGCATCGCCGCCGATGATCTTCCCTATCCGCTGGGTCAGGCCACCGCCGAGATCCCCTGTGGTGAGGCCGTGAGTTACTTTTTGTATCTGCCTAAGAGCCTCCGCAAAGGCGTCAAGCACCCTGTGTTGTTCGTGATGGGCCCGGGCGGTGGTTCCGCCGGCGATGCCGACCGCTACCGCGCCGGTGCCGAGCGCAACCACTGGATCATCGCCATCTCCAAGCAATCCAGGAACGGGTTTGAGGGCAGCCAGGACGCGGTTGATGCCATGATCCAGCACGTCACCAGCCAACTGCCGATCAACAAGAAGCGGATGTATGTGACGGGCTTTTCAGGGGGCTCGCGCATGGCGTTTGCCACGGCCGGGACCCATAAGGAAATTGCCGGGGTGATCGCCTGCGGGGCGGGCGGCCAGTTAGGCAGTGCCCGTCAGGTCGTCTACGGGCTGGATGGCACCAATTGCTTCAACCGCACCGACATGGCGAATTGCTTCAAGGGATTCAAGAGCCGCGACAATGTGCTGCGGTTTTTCCCGGGACAGCACGAGTGGGCGGGTGAGGAACTCTGCGATGACGCCATCACCCACCTCAATGGCGTGTTCTTGTTCGCTAACCGGGTGGCCTACCCCGACGATTGGGCCGCTTACACCGCACAGGTCGGCGACTGGGTCGAGCAGTCCGCCAAGACGGCTCCACTGCGGGCATATATGTGGTCGAGTTTTCTAACGGCCCACGGGGTCAAGGAGCCGAAGCTTGCCGCGCTGCATGCCACCCTCAGCCAGAGCGAGATCAACAAGCTCTATGAGAAAGGCCTCGTCGACGTGAGCGAGTTCGCGCAGAAAAATTTTGGGGGTGGCGGTGGTTCGCAATGGAAGGCCGACCCGAAGGTGGCCGCAGCCTGCAAGCGGGAAGCAAAAAAATTCGTTGGCACGCCGTGGGAGGAGGTCCTCAACCTCATGGCCGGAGACGCCCAGAAGTTTTAGCCTCGATAGGAAAGTAGAAACCACGGATTGCACGGAATGCACGGATAAAGAAAGAGTTATGGTTTTTTTGGCACTCACCTCTTGAGGCGGCCTGAGATTTGATAGATCAAGGTCATCTTTCCCGTGTAATGCTCTTCAATCCGTGCAATCTGTGCAATTTGTGGTAAAAAACGCCGCTGCAACCCATTCCATTTTCCATTTTAGCGGCCCGGCCGACCACTGACCACTGACCACTGACCACGGACCACGGACCACTGACCACGGGTTACTCCAGGGTTTCCTTGCCGTGGTTTTTGCGTAAGGCGGAGGGACTGCTGCCGTGGAGTGTGCGCACGGCCCGTTCCAACTGATGGTGGCAGGAGAAGCCGCAGTCCTCGATGATCTGTTTCATTGGCAGGGTGGTCGTGCGGATGAGTTCCACGGCGCGCTGGGTGCGTTGTTCGCGGATGATTTCGGCGACGCCGCGCCGGAGGGCTTTGTTGAAGCGGATCTGGATCATGCGCAGCGAACAACCGTAGGCCTGGGCCAGGGCGTCGGGCGTGTAGGCGATGTCAAAGGCATTCTTGCGCACATGATCGAGCATCTGTCCGACCAATGCATCGGAGGTGACGATTTGGTTGGAACTCTCGCGCAGCACCAGGTCGCATTCGGTGATAAAGGTGCGCTGGTCGGCGGCGACGGACTTGCCAGCCAGGATGCGGTCGAGCAGACGAGCGGCGGCAAACCCCTGGCTTTCGTAGGCGGGCACCAGACAGGTCATGGGCACTTTGGTGACCAAGCCGTTGAGGGCGTCCTCGGTCTCGGCGGCCATGCCGATTTGGGCGGGAATGGCGAGTTTGCGATCTTCGACCATTTCCATGAACTGCATCGCCGGTTCGCCGTATGCGACAAACAGTGCGACGGGCTCGGGATCGCGCGTGAGGTAGTCGATCAAGGCCGGACCCATTTCCCAGAAGCGGTCCCAGTAGTTGGAGGAGCGGCGCCGGTAGGCCAGGCGCAGCGCCTTCCAAGTGGCGGACTGGTCGGGGAAAAAGCACTCGAGGGGCAGGCCGTGAGCATCGGCCACTTGCTGCATGCCGCCAAAGTGGGTGCGGCCGGCGTTGGCGATTTCGTCGGACTTGGACCCCAAATAACACAGGCGCCGGTAGTTGCGGGCAACGAAGTGGGTGGCGATCTGGTGGCCAAACGCGGCGAGATCCGGCAGCACCAATGGGCTGTTGCCGCCGGAGCCTGGCAGTGCCCGCAGTCCGACTTTCGGGAGTTTGCAGTTGCGGACGTAATCGA
Source organism: Akkermansiaceae bacterium (assembly GCA_903908495.1). GTDB lineage: Bacteria > Verrucomicrobiota > Verrucomicrobiia > Verrucomicrobiales > Akkermansiaceae > Luteolibacter. The sequence goes on along the minus strand of CAIVSK010000420.1, from coordinate 15,880 downwards.
GCATCGGGGTATCGAATTCGTCGATTTGGAACACCACGCCGTCCGGATTCCAGGTGTTGAGCCGCGACAAGGTTTCGCGGTCGATGCGTTGACAGATCCAGCCGGCTTGCTGGCCATAGCGCATGATGCCGCGCCACTGGCCGAGGCGGGAAAAGCTCGATACGATCGCGACGCGGCGGCGTTTCATGGGGGTGACGGGCGGGGGGCTGATAGGACGATGTTAGGTTAGGGGTGGGGGTGCGTTGCTGCTTATGTGATAGAGTCAATACGCCGGATTGGCCGGGCGTCAAGCGGCATTGCAAAATTGAGCTTCGCTAAATGCACAATACTTTCGCGGAATGGTCATTGAAAAGCACCTGTGTGAGGCGGTAGCGTACGCGGGATCATGCACTACCCACCCATTTGTCAGACCTTGGAGTGTGGCTCCCTGGCGGATTGCCCCAGGGCACCGGCTGGGCGGCGGGGTTTTTCGTTGGTGGAGTTGTTGTCAGTGATGGCGATCGTGTCGCTGTTGATGGCTGCGTCCAGCGCGCTGTTTCGCACGACGGGTTCGAGGGCGGGAGAGCCCGCGTTACGCATGGCCCGCTGCATCGAGTTGGCGCGGGCGCAGGCGGTGGCTAGCAGCCAGCGGGTGGCGATCCGTTTCCAGCGCAACGAGGGCGGCGAGCTGGTGATGCATTTTCTGCGCTCGCGGCCCGGACTGGCAGGGGGGGCTGCCAAGGAATTGCGGCGGCCGGAACGGTTTGCCGATGTGGTGCTGGCGGCTGGGCTCACCAGCCCGAAGCTCCTAGCCAATTCACAGCACTCGCATCCCCTGGCGGCCGAGGAATCGTTAGTCATCACGGCTGACGGGCAGGTGTTGCTCGGCACGGGGGCCAGCGGTTTTCCGGAGCCCGCGGCGCAGTTGCTGCCGTCCATTCACCTTGGGGTGCAACCGACGCGGCGGGGCCAGGTGGTGGCGGCCGAGCAGCGCGACGTGGCGATCGTGCAAATCCAGTGTGCCAGCGGATCCGCCCGCGTCCTACTCCCATGAAGCCCGTGGCCATGTGGAAAGTTTCTGAGGTGGGGGCCGGCCGACCGTGGTTTGAGGCGGTCGCGGCGGTCGCAGCTCGAAGCTCCCGTTTGAAGTCATGTCGCCCGGCCATTTTTGTGGCAGGTGAGGGAGTTGGATGGGGCATGAAGCCCGGCCGCCGCCGGCTGGCACGGGGGTTCACGCTGGTAGAAGTGATGGTGAGCCTGGGCGTGTTTGCGTTTGCGATCGTGGTCATCATCGGTGCCTTGGTGGCGGGCGGGCGTGATGCTGGCAACGATGCCAGGCGCGCTCTAGCCGTAGACCTGCTGCACAATTGCTTCCGGGAGCTCGACTTGGTGAAGGTGCCGGGTAGCGCGCACTCGCCGATGCTCGGTTTGGCCCCCCTTACCTGGGGCGGCGAGCCCGTCCATCTGCGGCTGTGGTTTGATGTGAGCGGCGCTCTGGTCGATTCCGAGCAGCGGGCGTACTACAAGGCGGATCTAACCGCCACGCGGGATGCCGGCGCGGCGCTGGGGCACCTGCATGGCCGCGTCATCTGGCCGGCGCGTCATGGCAGTGGTGGCATTGCCGGGGATGTGGAGCTTTTCACCAGTTTGGTATTGCCATGAGATCGAGCGATCCAGAGCGAGGGACGGCGGGCTTCACGTTGCTCGAGCTCATCGTCGTGATGGCGGTGCTGACCGTGTTTTTGATGATCACCGCGGTGGTCAGCCGGGATGCGATCGACTTGCACGGAGCGACCAAGGCGAGGCTCCACGCCGAGCGGGACGCGGCCATGTTCATGCGGCAGTTCGAGACGGACATCGCGCAGCGGGTCGCCCGCCTGGAGGCCCGTGCCAATATCGTGAAACAACTTGGCAATGACCGGATCTCGCTGGTGACGCAACGCCAGGGATACGCCCTGCACGACATTGCGGCGGACCGCCGTGTCTCGCTGGTGAGCTACCGCATCAAGGACAACCTGCTGGAGCGGGCTGCCAGTGGATACGGCTACGGATCGGCACCGGCGCGGCCTGCCGAGAAAGCGGGCACCCTGGCCTTGGCGAAAATCCCGGTCGACGGGCCGCTGGAACCCGACGACCCGGCGTTCCAAGTGATCGCGACGGGGGTGATTCGCTTCGAGCTGTCGTTCCTGGTGCGCGAGGCGGGCAAATGGCTGCAACGGGCCGCTCCGCCTCTCGACCAGCAACAGATCCAGCAGATCATCGTGACGGTGGCCGTTCTCGATCCCGACCGCAGCCGGATGCTCGACGCGGGGCAAATCAAGTTGATCGCCGCGGAGTTTCCCGATGCGGGTGACGATGTGCTGCCGTTTGCCAAATGGAGTGAGATCGCAGCGGCGCTGACCCGCCGTTTGCCGAAAATCCCGCACACCGCGCTGCAGCAAGTCCGCGTCTATCAGGCGGTCTGCACCCTTGCCAACGGCAATCCTCCGCCATGAAAGCATCTCCCTCGTGCTATCGCCATCGCCGCCACCGGCCGCCGGGCATGTCCCTGGTGGTGGTGGTCAGCCTGGTCGGCTTGCTGACTTTGCTCGCCGTTTCGCTGCTCAGCTTGGTGACCCTCAGCCGCCAAACGCGCCACTTGGAAATTGAATCCAGGAAAGCCGAATTACTGGCGCAGGCGGCGTTCCACAGTGTGCTGGCCGACTTGAACGATGAAATGGAAAAAGGCTCGCCGCGTGTCGTGGTCAACAAGCTGGCGGACGGGACGAGTAGCCGCCAATATGACCTCACCAAAAACCGCGGCGCGATGCGCGTCACGGCGGGCTTGGCTGTCGGCGCGCCCGGCGGCGGAGTTTTGGTCAAGCAAAGCCAGCCAAGTAAATCGTTCCACACCTGGCCGGGTGCGCCGCCGTCGCGGGCCTCGGCGGTGACCACTGGCAGCGGGTCCGACCCGCTGCCGGCGAGCCTGTGGAATTTGCCGCGGTTTTTGGCAGCGGCCGCCGGGTTCAGCGAGACGAATACCCCGACGTGGATTTATGTTTCGCGCGATGGTCACAACCCGCGGGTCTACAGCGCGGACCTCCAGCCCAAGGACGCCGCCGGGGTGGCCAACCCGAAGTACGTGATCGGGCGCTATGCCTACAACCTTTACGATACTTCGGGCCTGCTCGATATCAACGCCGCCGGGCATCCCGACGGCAAGCCCGACACCGAACGCGTGGGCCACAAGGGCTCGTTGGTGCTGGCCGATTTGGCAGGCCTGCCCGGCATGCAGGGCCACGACGTCGGGGCGCTCGCCAGTTGGCGACACTCGTGGGAGACGAGCACCGCGACGAGCACCGAGAAATTCATCCGGCTCTCGGAAGGCAGTGGCTGGCGGCGCCTGGCCGACAATGACAACGTGTTCCTCGGCCGCCAGGACTTGTTGGACTTTGCCGACAAGCACCCCGCCGCCCTCCCGCAGGAGACATTGCCGTATCTCACCCATTTTTCGCGTGACCTCAACGCCCCGAGCTACCGCCCTGACCCGGCACGCCCGAAAATCGCCCGCAATGCGGCCGGCGGCGGCAACGACGCCTACGGTGTCGATGCCATCGTCAATCCGGACCTCACCGGCTTTGATGCCAAACGCAAGCGCCAACTCCTGCCGCGGCGGTTTCCGCTAGAGCGCCTGCAGTGGGTCGTCACCCCGGGCGAAAAAGGCCCCGTCGACCCGGATAAGGCCAAACTTTACTTCGGACTTAGCTGGCAGGGGACTTACTGGAAGTACGAGCACTGCCGCCCCAACGGTGACCTCTACACGCTGCAGGAGGTGCCCGCCGATCGCGAACCGGACTTCTTCGAGATTCTGCGTGCCACCGTGCTGGCCGGCAGCCTCGGGCGGCAATTCGCCGCCAAAGGCTGGGATGCCATCGATCAACAACTTTCCATGCATCAACTCGGCGGCGTGGACGCCTCGGTCAATCTCAACATCATGGAACTCGGTGCCTCCATCATCGATCAGTATGACCCGGACAGCAACCCGACTTGCATCATGCTGCCCGGCTCTGCGCGTCCCTACTACGCCTTCGGCATGGAGGACGTGCCTTACCTTTGCCGCACCTCGGCCATTCCATTCCGAGGCAAACAGCTGCCCGCCGTCAAAGTCTTTTATGACGATGGCAAGGCGGCCCCCACCGAGGCCTACGAAGTGTCGATGGTGCTGCAGCCGATGTTGTGGCGCTTGCACCAGCCGGTGAAAAACTTCGATGGGCCGACTCGATTCCGGATTTGTCCCCAGCACATTGACCTGGGCGGTGGATCGGTGTTTTACATGGTGGCCGGGTGGACGGTTCCGGGCCAGGGGGCGCTGCCCGGCTGGCCGGATCGCGGTAGCGCGGGGGATTACAGCTACTGGGGTGGCCCTAACTATCGGCTCACCCATCCCGAACTTTTTCCCAAAACCTTCCGCGGCGACGAGTATATCGAAGTGGGCGTGGCGAGTGACTCCACCGCCTTCCGCGAGCCGCAGTCGGTCCATTCCGCCGCCCACGGTGCCATCGCCGGCTACACGTTGGACGGCAATGCCAAGCCCATCGACGTGCGGCCGGGCGACCTGCGCTGGGGCGGCTTGCCCGCCTCGTTCTCGCAGGTCAGCGGGTTCCTCGTCGGCCATGCGGTGACCGCCAAAATCGAGAATAATCCAAATTACGCGACGAGCAGTTGGACCCGCCTGGGCGTCGGGTTTTTCCGCGGTGATCCGATCGAGGTGCTGCTGCAATACCAGGCGCCTGACGGCAGCTGGCGGCCCTATCAGCGGGCGGAGTTTACTTACAAGAGCAATTGGGGCGACCACTACCTGTGCAAAGATCCGGACTGGCAGACGGAATGCTTTTGTTGGTCGTCTTATTTGATTGATCCGCGCAGCGCACGCTTCGGCGGGCTGGCCACAGTGCTGGCCAGCGGCGTTAAAACCTCGCAATGGACATCGCTGCACCCCCAGATGTATTGGCCTGAAGGCGTGTCGCTGGCGTTTGGCAAATTGCGCAAGGACGGGGTGAGGCCGGGGTGGACCGGTCCGGCGCAGGGAATCGGCTGGAATGATGATGCCCACAGTGCCTACAACTGGATTGATCCACTCAATCCGGCGGGAGTGGCGGAGAACAACGCGCTGGCCTGGGGCGAGCAATTCACTTTTGCCTACAAGGATCCGGACAATGTCATGCGCCCCGGCATGGCGGCACTCAACGAGTACAACAACCAGATGTTTCTAGGCAACCCGATGGCCACCCGCTACAGCCTCAGCGATACCGGCAAGTTGAGCCAAGCAGCACCCCTGGCCGGCCGGCCGCAGATCCTCAACCGGCCGTTCCAGTCGGTGGCCGAACTTGCCTATGCTTTCCGCGGCACCCCGTGGCGCAGTATCGATTTCTTGAACCCGAGCTCGCCCGACGCCGGGTTGTTGGATGTGTTCTGCCTCTACGAGGATCCGGACGAGGCAAAGCTGTCCGACGCCGAGTTGCGGCTGCGTCCCGTGCCAGTGGATGCCGGTCGCGTCAACATCAACGCCGCCGGGCCCGAGGTGATTGCCGCCCTGCTCAGCGGCACCGCCCGTGACGAGGGCAATTTCCTCAGCGCGTCGGAGGCCGCCTCTCTGGCGAAGATTTTTGTCAATTCGATTCGCTCGACCGCGAACAACGCGGGCCCCCTCCTGTCCAAGGCGGAATTGGTGTCGCGCCCGTCGGGCAGCGCCGCCGCGGCCAGCAGCCTGATCACCACTCTATCCAACGGTTTTAAGAAACCCGAGGACCGCTCGATCAACGATCGCCGTGAGGCGCTGGCCCGCGCCCTCGCCGACGGCACCACCGTGCGTACTTGGAATCTCACCCTCGACCTGGTCGTCCAAAGCGGCCAACTCGCCTCACCTGCCAAGGGGTTGGAGGATTTCCATGCGGCCGCCGAGCGGCACTTCTGGGTCCACTTCGCCGTGGACCGCATCTCCGGCCGCCTGCTCGACACGCAATGGGAGCAGGTGAAACAATAATATATCTAACGAAAGTATTCTTTGCCTTATGAAATCCACCCCATCTCGCCGCCTTCCGTTTGTTAGCCTTCCGCTCCCGCTGCTGTGCTGGTTGGCGGTGGCCCCCGTCGCGGCCCAGCAGGCTGCGCCGGACGGCGCGAGTCCCACGCCTGCGGTGCCGGCCAAGCCCGGTCAACCCGTCCCGCGGTTGCCGCTGGTTGCCAGCGCCGCGGCCCGGGCCGACTGGACGGTGCGGATGAGCACGGATTTCGCGGAGTCCGGGGAGGCCGGTGCCGAGCGCAACCCAGCTGCGGCCGTCATCAGCCAGCAGCGCACGGCGAGTTCGATCCAGTTCTCCAAGGACACCGCCGCCAAGGCCTGCCGACTGCGCACCCACTGGAGTGATGGCGACACTGAGGACGAATGGATCGTCATGGGCAGTCACGTCGCCGAGCGGGCCGGCCACCGCGGGCTCTACATCGTTGGCAGCGAGTCATCCACCGCGCGGGAGTTGAGCCGCACGGATTTTCCGGAATTGGCGTGGGTGGAAATGACCCACTTTCGCGGCTTGAAGGCTTTCAACGGCAAAAAGGTGTTTGTGTTCAGTGTGCCGTTCGACCAAAAACGTCTCTCTAGTGACCAAGCCCAGATCATGGCGTTCGCCAAACGCTCCGACGCAAGCGCCACGCCCAGCAAAATTTTCAAGCCCAAGATCCAGGAGGTCACCCTCTATCTGGACGCCGCGACCCAGCTGCCGGTCCTCTACAATGATGGCATGATCCTGCGCCGCTACGCCTTCACCCAACCCTCGGAGGACCACCTCCAGCCGCCACCGAAGATCCTCGAGTTCCTGCGCAACCGCAACGAGGCGCTGCGCGTGCGCCTCACCCCGCCCGCCGGCCCCGGTTCCCCGTGAACGGCTCACAAGACAGAAGACCGCTGCGCTGCAAGACAAGACAAGACAAAGAAGAGCCACCGGACCGCGCATGGCGCTTCTTGCTCCCGTCTCCCGTCTCGAATCGCTGTCCGAAGGGTCTGCGTTTTGGCCTTCTGATGGCATCTCACCCTCAGGGGACAAGTGGGTCGGCCGAGGCCGTCCGCCCCTACCGCTCCCGTCTGCCACTAGGCTGCGACTTTTCCCGCATGGGAAAAGTAGTCACAGACCGCCGCCACAATGCCAAACAATGACCAAGCATGCGCGACGACGGTCACAGCCCGCCGCTTCAATCCAGCTCTGCGCCTCCGCGTCTCTGCGTTTAGCCTGAAAAGGATGATGGAATGGGTTGCAGCACCATTTCTTAACCACTGATTTCACGGATTGAAGAGGATTACACGGAAAAGATGACCGCAATCTATCAAATCCTCGGCTCATCCTAAAGGTGTATGCCATAAAATCCATAACTCTTTCTTTATCCGTGTATTCCGTGAAATCCGTGGTTTCTATTTTGCTATCTAAGTTTAGCCCTATTCTTCCTTAACCTCCTGACTCCTTCCTAAAGTGGACGGGTCCCACGATATGGCGGTGCTTGGCGTTTCGCAAAATCACCATTCGCTTCGCGAAATGGTCAGGAAATGCGCTTGCGGAGCGACCCCTTGACGCGATGATTTTCCGGCGCGGTTCGGGGTCCCTGTGGCGTCGCCTCAAGCTGTTGTTGCCAGTCGGCCGGACTTCGCGCACCGATCATTCAATCTACAAAAAACACATGAATCTCCCGCGTTTTCTGCTTCCGCTGCTGCTTTTGGGCAGCGCGATGCCGCCGGCAGGTGCCACGCTTGCGTTGGCCCCGGTGTTCGGTGCCAATATGGTGCTGCAACGCGGCAAGCCGGTCCCGGTGAGCGGCACGGCCACGGCTAACAAAGCCATCACGGTGGCGTTCAACTTGCAGACCAAGGCCACCACCGCGGACGCCGCAGGCAATTGGCAGGTCACGCTCGATGCGATGGTGGCCAACGCCAGCGGTGGCAATTTCACCGCCACCGAGGCCGGTGCCAACACCGTGACGCTGGCCAACGTGGTGGTCGGCGACGTGTGGATCTGCAGCGGCCAGTCCAACATGGCCTTCGGCCTCGGGGGCTGCAACCGCCAGGTGGATATCGATAGTGCCAATTTCCCGGCGCTGCGCCAGTTCAGTGCGCCGCTGGTGACCTCGGACACCGCGCTCAAGACGATCACGGGCGGGTGGACCGCTTGCAGTCCCGGCACCGCCTCGGGTTTCTCCGCGGTGGCCTTTTATTTCGGCCGCAAAATCTGCCAGGACCAAAGCTCGGCGATTCCCATCGGTCTGTTTGTCTCGTCGGTGGGGGGGCACCCGGATCGACCCGTGGCTGGCGCCCGAAGGTGCGGTGGACATCCCGGTGCTGGCGCCGCTTTTCAGCCAGAGCATCCTGCCGTGGGGGCCGTTCGCCTTGTTCAACGGCATGGTCTATCCATATTCGCCGCTGCCGGCCAAGGGGTTGGTGTGGTATCAGGGCGAAAACAGCGAGACCACCACCCAATCGGTGGATAGCTATTTCCTCAAAATGAAGGCTCTGGCGCAGGGCTATAAAAGGATGTCGGGCTTGGATGACTTCGCGTTCTATTTCGTCCAAATTGCCAACTGGGGAACCCAAGCGGCCGACGCCACCCCGGTTTTGATCAGCGGTGGATGGGATGCCGATACCCGCATCCAACAGGCGAATGCAATGGCCCTGCCCCATGCCGGAATGGCCTCCGCTCTGGATATCGGCGACTCGGCGGACATGCACCCGTTAGACAAGCTGGACCTCGGCGAGCGCCTCGCGCTATGGGCGCTCAAGAACGACTATGGCCGCCCCATCACCGAGACCAGCGGCCCGATCCTCAAGGACGTCACCCTTTCCGGCAGCACCCTGGTTTGCACGTTTGATCACATCGGCAACGGATTGATGGTCGGCTCGAAAACACCCTATCTGCCAACCGCCGAAGTGGCCGGCGGCTCCCTCCAGAAATTCTCCGTGGCGGCAGCCAGCGGTGCGTGGTATGCCGCCACTGCGACCATCGTCGGCAATACCGTGGTGGTTTCCTCACCTTCAGTGGGCAGTCCCCGCAGGGTTGCCTACGCCTGTTGGCAAAACCCGGTGGGTTGCAATCTCTATAACAAGGATGGCTTGCCCGCGTCGCCGTTTTACGTGGATGATGTGAATGCCAAATACACCGTCACGGCAAGTGCCGGAACGGGTGGTGGCATCAGCCCCGCCGGTGTATCGACGTATCTCAAGCGCAAGACCGCGCTTTACACCATCACGCCCGATGCGGGCTCATACATCGCGGATGTGAAGGTGGACAATGTCTCGGTCGGCGCGGTCAAATTCTATACGTTTGATCCACTCTACGCGAATCATACGATTGCAGCGAGCTTCGCGGCGAGCGCCCCGAACTTCACGGTCGCTGCAAGCGCGGCCGCCGGTGGTACCATCAGCCCGAGTGGCCCGGTTAGCGTCGGGCAGGGGAGTTCCCAGGGGTTCACGGTCGCATCGAGTCCTGGTGCGATCATCACCCTAACGGTTGATGGGGCTTCCATGGGGCAGCGCACCGGCTACACGTTCGGGGATGTGCGCGAGCCCCACACGATAGGCGCGGCATTCACCTTTCCGATCAATGCGCAGGCCGGTTATGGCGGCAGTATCACGCCCTCCGGTTCCACCGTGGTCGCCTACGGCGCCAACCAGACATACGGCGTGGTTGCGCAAACCGGATTTGCCATTGCGAAAGTGACGGTGGACGGCGTGAATGTGGGATCCTCCAGCAGTTATACATTCACCAATGTGACCGCCAGCCATGCGATCACGGCGACCTTCACCGGCACCGGAGGCAGCGGCAGCGTGCCGCAGACGGGTAAAATCTACTGCTCGTTTCTGACGGACAATTTGCCGGCCAGTGGCACCATCAGCTCGTGGGCATCCTATCTGCCCAGCGGCAAGACTCTCACGCCGCAGGGCACGCCAAGCGTCGAGGTCATCGACAGCCGGAAATTTGTCAGAAACGTCTATAATGACTCCGACGGACTCAACATGGGGACGGTCGCGTCTGCCATTCCCTGCACCGGTGCCACGGTGGTCGTGGTGGTCAAGCCGACCCGCTTCGGCTCGGATCAGGGGTGGACCTCGGTGGTGGATTTTTTCTATGACCGGCTCGTGTTGGGCGTCTTGAACGGTTCCGGCGCGGTGGTGGTCAAGCGCAACGGAGTGCAGAATACCAGCACGGCCACCATTCCCGACGGCCAGACGACCATCCTGAGTTTGGTGATCCAACAAAGTGGGGCCTACAAGGTTTATGCCAATGGCAGCCTGGTGATGGATATCACCGCCACCAGCGACATGTCGGCGATCGTGCCCGGGGGCAGCGCGCTTAGCTATGGCAACAATGTCACCTTCGGCCGCAATTGGCCCGACGGCTGGACCACCTACAACGGCTGTTACGGCGATTCATTCGTGTATACCACCGCTCTGACGGATGCCGAGCGCCAGCAGTTGGAGACTTACCTGGTTAACCGGCTCACGGCCACCGGGCCCACCTATGCCATCACCGCATCCGCTGGGGCTGGGGGGTCGATTTCGCCGGCGGGCGCGGTGAGTGTCGGTGCAGGAGCCAGCCAGGCGTTCACGATCACGCCGAATTCCGGATATGTCATCTCGCAGGTGGCCGTCGATGGCACCAACCAAGGAGCGATGGGCACCTACACGTTCACCAACGTCGCCGCCACGCACACGATTGCAGCCACCTTTGTGGCGGGGCTGGCTAACACGTTGCCGACGATTTCCGCGGTGGCGGCTCAGAGCATAGTGCCAAACACCGCCACGGCTGCCCTGGCATTCACCGTCAACGATGCCGAGACTCCGGCGGCAAGCCTCAGCGTGACTGCCGCATCATCCAACATCACACTGGTGCCCATCGCCAATGTGGTGCTCGGCGGCAGTGGCACCAACCGCAGCGTGCAAGTCACCCCGGCCGCCAATCAGACCGGCTCGACCACCATCACTCTAACCGTCAGTGATGGTGTCCTGACCGCCGCCTGCTCGTTCGTGGTCACTGTCGCGGCCCCCAGCGCGTCCAAGGCCATCAGCATCAACGTCGGCTACAATGGCACGCTGGCGGCAGGCGATTCTGCGGGGGTCGTTCCAGCAGCCTGTTGGAACGAGCTTTCCGGCGCTAACAATCCGTCCTCCTCGGCGCTGGTGGATGAGAGTGGCGGCGCGGTGAGCGGCATGACTGCGAGTTTTCAGGGCAATGGCAACACGTTCAATTGGACCGGCGTTGCCGGCCAGACGATGCTTTCGGGGTTTCTCAATGGCAACCCGATGGCGGTCACCCTGGGCAATATCCCCTTCGCCAACTATGATGTTTACATCTACTACGCCGGTTTTGCTGCGAACTATTCCCTGACTTGGCAGGCGACCAACACCACCACTTCCACAGTGCTGGGCACGCAGTACTCCGTCCGCGGCAGCAAGTCGTCGCCGCAGTTGTTCGCCGACAGCGGCTTTGTCCAAAGCCAGTACAACACCCTGGCCCTGGCGGATGCCGCGGCGGCTGGCAACGGCGGCAACTGGCTGAAGTTCACCGGTCTAAGCGCCGCCAACCTGAAGATTGCCGAGACCAGCAGCAACGGCAACAATGAGAACGGGTTTTCGGGCATTCAGATTGTCAAGACGCTTGCCACGCCGTCGCTGGCGCTGGCCAATTCGCCGGTGGTCTACAACGGTTCAGCGCGGGCGGCGATGGTCAACGGATCGGTGGCCGGAACGGTGGGCAATGTGAGATATGCCGGTTTGGCAAGTGTTCCCACGGCGGCCGGCACCTATCCGGTCACGGCCGATTTCACGCCGACGGACGCGGGTGGTTTCACGTCGCTAACAGCGGCTGCGGCGGGTAATTTCACCATCCAAAAGGCACCTTTGACGGTGACGGCAACGGGGCCGGGCAAGAACTTCGGCACGGCTTTGAGCAGCGGCCCGAGCACGGCGAATTTCACCGCCACGGCCGCGGTTGGCGGCGAGGCGGTCACCAGTGTGACCCTCACGCCGGATGCCGCCGGACTGTCGACCTCGGCGGCCGCCGGGAGTGCCTACGGGGTTGTGCCGTCGCTGGCGAGCGGCAGCGGCGGGTTTGTGGAGAGCAACTATCAGGTCAGTTACATCGCGTACAGCGGCACCATCGGCAAGGCGGCGGCGGCTGTGAGTCTGACTGGCTTGAGCGCCACCTTCGACGGCACGCCGAAGCACGCGTCATCGACCACGGTGCCAGCCAATTTGCGGGTCGTCTACACCTACAACGGTTCGGCCAGCGCCCCCGTCAACGCCGGCAGCTATGCGGTGTTGGCAACCATTGACGAGCCTAACTACACGGGCACTGCCAGCGCCACCCTGGTCATCCTGGATGCGATGGCTGCGTGGCGGGCCAGTCATTTCACGGGCGCTGAAATCGCCGCCGGGTTGGCCGCGGATGCCGCCGATCCCGACGCTGACGGGCGCAACAATCTGGCAGAGTTTGCGTTCAATGGCGACCCGCGCAACGGCACCAACACCGGCCTGTTCGTCACCCGGGTGAATGCCGGCGGGTTGACCCTCACCTGTGCGACCCGGCGCGGCGCCGTGTTTGCCGCTGATGCCAGGCACGCCCAGGTGTCAGCAGCGATTGACGGAGTGGTCTACACGATCGAGGGCAGTGAGTCGCTGAGCGGGAGTTGGGACAGCGCGGTCACTCATCTGGGCGCGTCGGACACCGCTCCGGCCGCCAGTGGACTGCCGGATTTAACAAGCAGTGGCTGGCAATACCACACCTTCTCGTGCTTCAGTGGTCTCTCGCCCAGCGGGTTTCTACGTGCCGCAGTTGCAAAGTGAGTTGGCGGCCGGCACTGCTCCAGCAGCAAGCTGGCGCGGACGATAGCGTTGTTAGCGGCGCTCTGTGAGCGTCGTGGCGAAGAGTTGCGCTTTTGCATTCGCTCGCGACGGTCACAGACAGTTGCTACAATGTGGGCGCAGGCGGTGCCGTCTCAAGCGAGGCCGGCGCGGATGAGGAGCGGGTCGAGTTCGGGGTCACGGCCCATGAAGCGGCGGTAGAGTTCCTCGGGTGGGGTGGAGTTGCCTTGGCTGAGGATGTGCTGGCGGAAGGCGCGGCCGGTATCGGCGTTGAGGATGCCTTCGTGCTGGAAGCGGGTGAAGGCGTCGGCATCTAGCACCTCGGCCCATTTGTACGAGTAATAGCCGGCCGCATAACCGGTGGGATCGCTGAATAAATGGTTGAAGCGACGGGCCATCGATGGAGTTTCCGTCTTCAGCGGCGCGCGGTAATCGGCTAGAATCGTGCGGTCGACGGCATCGATGTCCTGGCCGAGGTAGGCGTCCAGGCGGCTGTGGAGTTCGAGGTCGAGCTTGGCAAATGCGAGTTGGCGCATGAAGACCGAAGCGCTGAGGTAATTGCGAGCGGCGATCATTTTGGCAAACAGCGAGTCGGGGATGGGCGCGTCGCTTACGTAGTGGCGGGCAAACAGATCCAGTGCCTCGCGGTCCCAGCAAAAGTTCTCCATGATCTGGGACGGCAGTTCGACAAAATCCCACGGCACGTTGGTGCCTGAGAGTGATTTGACGGCCACCTCGCTGAGCATGCCGTGGAGGAGGTGGCCGAATTCATGGAAAATGGTTTCCACCTCGGCATGGGTGAGCAAGGCCGGCTTGCCATCGACCGGCGGGGTCATGTTGCCGATGATGAGGCCGAGGTGCGGTTTGCCGAGGCTGCCGGTGTGCAGGCTGTTCATCCAGGCGCCGCCGCGCTTGCTTTCGCGCGGGTGCCAATCGGCATAGAACGAGCCGAGGTGCGCGCCGGTTTTCGAGTCATGGATTTCATAAAACGAGCACTCGGGATGCCAGACTTCGACGGCATCTTCAGGCATGTCAGCCGGGGCGGGGGTGCCGGGCGGCAGATAGATGGTATCCAATTGACGGATGGTGATGCCGAAGAGGCGGGAGGCGATTTCGAACATGCCGCTCATCACGCCCGCGACCGGGAAATACGGGCGCAGGGCTTCTTCGTCGAAGTCATAGTCTTCCTGGCGTTGGAGTTCGGCCCAGTAGCCGACTTCCCACGGTTCCAGCAGGGATTCGGGCCGTTGGGTTTTGGCGGCCTTGTAATGGGCCAAATGGCGGTAATCGGCGAGGAAGGCGGGACGGATGCGAGCGTGGAGCCCTTCAATGAAGTCAAGGGCGGCGCGGCCGGTCTTGGCCATGCGCCGTTGTAATGTTAGATCGGCGAAGTGGCGGTGGCCGAGGATGGCGGCTTTTTCCTGGCGGAGTTGGAGGATTTGCCAGACCAGCGGCGAGTTATCATACTCGCCGTAGCCGCCGACCCGGGTGGAGGCCTCCCACATTTGGCGGCGGATGGCGTCGTCATGCAAGTGCTGCATCACCGGGATCATCGACGGCGCATGCAGCGTGAAGCGCCAGCCCGTGGCTTGGAGCGGCGGCCTGTGACCGTCGCTGCCAATGGATGGCGCTGCCACCGCTGCCACCGCTGTGCTATCGGCGGTCTTCACCTTGGCGCGGGCGTTGGCGGCTGCGGCTGCGGTGGCAGATTCGGGGAGGCCGGCGAGTTTCGCGGCATCGTCGATGACGAGTTCCCAGGCATTGGTGGAATCCAGGACATGTTCGGCGTACGCCTGGGTGTGTTTGGATAGCTCGGCATCAATGGCGGCGATGCGTTGTTTTAGCTCCGGCGGGAGGTCGGCACCGGCCTGGCGGAAATCGGCGAGGGTTTCCGCGACGAAGCGTTGTTGCACCGGCGACAGCGCGGCGATGGCCGGGCTGGCGGCGACACGCTCGATCACATGCCAGAGGCGGGCATTGAGCGGGATGGATGAAAAGAAGTCGGACACCTTCGGCAGCATCCGGTTGAGGGCCTCGCGCTGGGCCGGGTGGTCATTGACGGCGTCGAGGTGTTGCAGGCGGCCCCAGCCGTGGCCGAGCACATCGGTGGCTTGTTCGAGGGCCAGGAAGGTGCTGTCGTAGGTGGCGGTGGCCGGATCCTGCGCGCAAATCGCCTCGATGTTGTGCTTTGACAGCTCGAGGGCGTGGCGGATGTCGGTCTCGATGTGCCCGGGGGTGAGCGTGGACCAGCGGATGAGAAAGTCGGGGGCGAGGAACGGGTGCATGGGTGGTGGTGGTGGTTAGAAGTTATGGGTTATGGGTTATGGGTTATGGGTTATGGGTTATGGGTTATGGGTTATGGGTTATGGGTTATGGGGTGAAGATGGGGCGGTCGCAAGGGGAGTGATTGAATCGGCCAGGCATGGCGCGGAGCGTATAACCCATAACCCATAACCGATAACCCATAACCCTCTTCATCTTGCACCCTGCATTATCGGCAGTGGGCGGACGAGGTTGGCGGGGAGGGGGAAGACGCGCTCGAAGATGCCGGGGGCGACCTCGTGGCCCTGGGCGTAGGCGTCGCGGAGCATTTCGAGCTTGGCATCGAGGTTGTCGATGTGATGGAGGGCGAAGGCTTCCGGGGTGCGTGGCAGGGTGGGGGAGCCGAACTCGTACTGGCCGTGGTGGCTGGCGATGAGGTGGAGCAGATGGAGGCGGGTTTCCTCGGCGGATGGCTTGAGCTCGGTCCAGGCTGCGGCGGCGGGTGAGTCGAGCAGATCGCGCCAGAGTTTGTTGACCAGTTCGATGCCGAGCGGGATATGTCCTAACATCTCACCGTGAAGGCTGTGGATTTGGCCGAAGCCGTCTTCCGGATAGGCATTTTCCCAGAGTTTCCCGCAATCGTGGAAGAGCACTCCGGCGAACAGCAGGTCGCGGTTGAGTTCCGGATAGACCGGGACCAGCGCGGCGGCGCTGCGCAGCATTTGGGCGACGTGTTCGACCAGTCCGCCGCGGCGGGCGTGG
>CAIVSK010000419.1 GCA_903908495.1 Akkermansiaceae bacterium | reverse complement strand
CTGGTCGGCGGAGATCAGGACCCGCGCCTCCGCAGGCAATTTCTCGCGTTTGAGACGCGCGGTGATTTCGGAGGGGGTGACCACCTGTGAATCCCAGGTGATGACGCCGTGGGCATCCACCGCGATCTGCACCAGCGGCGTTTTGCTCTCCGCCGCACCGGTGGCCGCCTCCGGCAAGCGCAGCGGCACCCGATGCAGTTGCGTCATGCTCAAACTCACCAGCATGAAGGCGGCCAGCAGGAAGAACATGATATCGATGAGGGGCACCACCTCGATGCGGGCCTCATCGCCCTCATCATCACTCGAACTGCTGTGGAGTTTGACAGGCATCGGTGTCTATCAGGACTGGCGCAATCTTGCGGCGAAGGCTTCCAAATCGTGGCCATGCTCTTTGGCAGATTTAACTAACAACTCGGAGTGGTTGATCCAGCGCTCAAGCGAGCCGCGCAACACCGCCACCCGCTTGCGGAAAAAATTATAGGGCAGCAGGCAGCAAATCGCGATGGCGATGCCACAGGCGGTGGCGATCAACGCCTCCGCGATCCCGCCGGACACCTTGGCCGCAGCCAATTGCTCGGCACCCACAAAGGAAAACGAGCGCATGATACCCACCACCGTACCGAACAACCCGAGCAAGGGGGCAAGAGTGATGAGGGTGCTCAACACCCACATCCGGGCCTCGGATTTCTCGACCAGGTGAGTGGCGTGCAATTGCATGGCGGCGAGCATCGACGTGTGGGCATGAGTCATGCCCTCCCGCAGGTTGAGCAAATACGGATCGGTGGTGTTGTGGCCGAGCTGCCAGGCGGCTGCGAAATCGCCAATGCCGAGCGCCTCGCGGGCCCGCTCCTGATCGGCGCCGCGCATGCGGCTCTGCAGGCGCAGCCACCACAGGATCCTATCTAGCAGCACACACAGGGCCAGGAACGCGGTGGCGACGATGGGCCACATGACCCAGCCGCCTTTGAAAAATGTATCGATGACGATGTTGGCGATCACGGCATGGGGGCTATTTCAGTTGGAAAACAATCGGGCGCTGGAGTTGCATCACGCTGCCGGGAGGAAATTTCCAGCGGCGCACGGTGCGCAGCGCCTCGTTGTTGAGCAAGGGCCACGGCGACGCATCCCTGGCGTAAGCCGAGAGCACCCGCCCGTCCTCACCCACCACGAACTCGACCAGCACCGTGCCGCTCTGCCCCTTGCGGCGGGCTTCGGCCGGATAGATCGGCGGCGGCATCTGACCCGCAGCCAAGCGCGCGGCCGCCGCGCCGGCCCCGGCCTCGCCCGCCGCGGCATTTTCCGGGCGCTCCGTCGCCTTGCCCTGCCGTCGTGACGGAGGCTTGGGCGAAATGCTTGATGGCGCGCTCGCCACTGGCGCTGCGGACTGGCCGGCTGCTAGATCCGGCACATCCGGCAACGGGCCGAAATCGGCGGTTTGAGGCAATTCCGGCGGCGCGGGCAGAACCACCGGCGCGGATTCTTCGGGCAACCCGGCCGGTTCGCTCGCGGCGCTGGATGTTTCCGGTGCGCCGAGGGAGATTTCAGGGCGGGTCAAGACCGCAACCGTCTCCTCGCTCCGCGACGATTTGGGCTCGGCATGCCAAATGGGCATCACCCATGCGACCACGTCCAGGCCCGTCAGGCCCAGCCAAATGGCGAGCGTGGCGATGCTGATTGCGTAAACCAAGGAACTCATAGGGGCAGCGGACGCCACAATCTGGCAAATCCCCCTGCTAAAGACAACCCCGCAGCCAAAAATCCAGCGATACCCCCCCTGCCAG
>CAIVSK010000418.1 GCA_903908495.1 Akkermansiaceae bacterium | reverse complement strand
TGCGCCTCCCCCTCCGATCAAGGAAAGGACCAACATCAGCCGCGCCGCCCTGGCCGAAGTGTTTGCAAATCCGCCTGCAAGCGGTTAGTACATCTTCAGACAAGATGTCAGACCCATACATCACCCGACAAGGCCAACTCGACTCGCAATATGCGAGGGATTATGCTGACTGGATTGCCACCCTCAGCCCCGCCGAGTTGAAGGAGATGAAGCGCCTAGGACTCGATACGCCGATGCTCGCCAAGCACGGCAATGGTGCTCCAGAGCGCGATATAGCCGAGTCGTCGATGGCGAGTTTCACGCCCGACATCCCGTCCAAGGCCGACCGGCACGAGCACCGGCCGGCCGGCTGCGACATCGTCGAGATGGCGATGGCGCAGGCGACGCGGATTCTCCGCCACTTTATTGCCGACGTGTTGCGGGACGCCAATGCCCGCCTGACGATTGAGTGCCTTGCTGTTGCCCTTGGATTGAACGCTTACGACGGCGAGAGCATGAGCAGCATCGCTGGTCGGCACTCCATCACCCGGCAGGCCGTCTCGAAGCGCTGTGTTGACATGACGAAGAAACTGTCACTCCCGCCGTCCCGCGCCATGCGCACGGAGAAGGCGCGGATGGTTTACCGTCAATCACAGATCAAAAAATCGAAGGACACACGCCATGCTCTCCCTTGCAAGTTTAGCTGAGGTCAAATACTCCATCACCTCGACAGGCATCCAGTTCCACGAGGAACTGACGTTCGACGAGTGGAACGCCGTCGGTGAGCGGATCGCCCCGGTCGCCAGAACCTTCGGATTCGTCGTCGGGGACTGGATCAACTATGGCATGAACCGATACGGTGATAAATACGCCGAAGCGATGGTGGCGACAAAACTGGCCTATGAGACTCTCGCCGTATATTCCCATGTTGCACGGTGCGTCCAAAGTTTGTTACGTAACAAAAACCTCGATTTTCATCACCACAAGGTCGTTGCCAAAATCAAAGACCCCGAGGAGCAACGCCGCTGGCTCGAACTGGCAGAGTCCGACTGCATGAGCGTGAAGCGCCTGCGCAAGTCCATGAATGCTGGCCGCGCCCTGTCGCCCGACGAGGCCAATCAGGACAACGACCCGTCCGACCGCGGCCACGTCACCTATCTCTCGTCCTTGAACGAGATCCGACGCTGGTGGAAGCGCGAGACCGACAAGGCCCCCGTCCGCAAGTGGGACAAAGAGCGCCGGTCAGGGCTCAAGGAAGATTTCCGCTTCGTCGTTGACATCTACGAGGCGTTGTAATCGCGGGGTGGAATTGGTTCCCATCGAGACTCATACCCTTGACCCTGTCGGTTCAAATCCGACCCCCGCATCCACTCACCACCAGATCCGATCCCATGGGACAAGCCAAACAGAGAGGCACTTTCACGCAGCGCAAAGAGCGGGCCATCGCGTCCCACGAAGCTCTCCGCGCCAATCTCACGAACTGGTGGCACTCCCTCACGCCTGGGCAGCAGGCGAGGTTCCGCAAGGGGCGCTCCGCGGCGATCAGGTCTTTGAAGCGTTCCGCCGCGCGTATAGGCCTCGTTTTTCCCGGCGAGTGACCCGCTCTAGCCGTCACTCGCTGTCGGCAGAGTCATCATCCGCCTTGTCCTTCGCAGCATGCGATCCGGCCTCGCGGCCCACGAGCTTGAGCATGGTCGCCGCTGCCATCTGCATCGACTCGCAGTCCCAGTAGTGGTTTGGCCGTGATCCGATCTGCTCCCAAAACCACTTGTCGCCCTTCTTGACCCGGCGCTCGCTTTCCATCTCCGCGAGATATTCCTCGTCGATGTCCTTCGGCACCAGCCACACCGGTCCAGCAGCCGGGTCCTGGTTGCGTTTGATGCGGGCCAGGGTGTCCTTGATGTTGAGGTTCGACCAGTAGAACACCGAGCACGATTGGGCCTTTGTGACCTGAACTCTCCGCCTGGGCGAATAGAACCGCTCGACCGGCTTCCCGCCCTTGACCTTGTGGGTGTAGGTCCCGCGCTTGTCGCCCATCAGGGCGGTGTATCCGCGCTTTGCGCACTCCCGATAGACGTTGTAGGTCGAATAACCGGCATCGACGAACACGAGGTTCGGATGGATGTTGAACCGGCCCTGCATCGCCTCGATATCATCCCAGGTGAGAATCTTCTCATTCCACGTCAGGCGGCTCGAACCATCCTCCGCCCATGAGCGCACGACGATCTTGAAATGGTCAAGTTGGCAATCCACCGTCAGGATCCGCAGGGGGCATGACCGCGGTTCGCCCGCGCAGACCATCTTGCCGGCCGAATTGATCCCCGCTTCCAGATCCCACGGCTCGCCCTTGAAATACGCCCCCGGCTCGATTTCGAGTTTGAAATCGTCGTGAAACTCCGTCCACGGCAGCGCCAGCCGCTTCTGGAAGAACTGCTGGATGAGCGTCAAATCACCCGAGCGCGCCGCCTTCTTCGCCCGCAGGTAGAGTTCCGCCAACTTGCCCCAGCTCATTGAGGCGAGGCCGTTCCAGTGGAATCCGGCGTTCTGCTTTTGGGCGTTCGGATTGGTCACCACGTATCTGCCGGTGAGGTTCAACTCGCGGCGGGTCTTGTCGCTGTCCTCGAAGTAAGCGTTGCACGACGCGCAGCGCATCACCGTTGTTTCCGCCACCCGGCGGAAGTCCCACTCGCCGTGCTCGTCCTTGGCATCCTTGCTCCATTCGACGTTCTCCCATAGGAACGGCTGGACGTGTCCGCAATGCGGGCAGGCGAACATCCACTCGCGCATGTCCGTGGTTTCGTGCTTGCGGTGGGTGTCGTCGTCATCGAATCCGCCCTGGGACATGAAGAGGCACTTGCCCAGCCAGCCGAACGCCGTCACGCGCGCCTCCGCCTCCGCCATATGGCCGGCAGGCCAGCGCCACGTTTCGTCACCGATCAGCCACCGAATCGACCGGCGCTGGAGGTTGGTCTTGTTGTGCGCCCCCAGCACCCAAAGCGTCATCCCGTTGGCGAAGTGGACCGTCGTGAGGCGGAGCTTGTGCTTGTTCTTTGGGTAGAGTGCCTTGACCGGCGGGCACTCGTCGAACAGCTTTTGCAAGCGGCTCTCGCTCTGGTCCTTGGCGTCGTCGTCCGTCTGGTCGAGCCAGAGCGTCGGGCCAGGGTGATTGGCGATGATGTGGGTGAGGCCCAACTCGCCAACGCTCGTCTTGCCGCTCTGGATTGCCGCGATGATGCTCACCAGGGCGATCTTTTGATCGACAAGGGCCTCCATCGGCTCGCGCATCCACGGCGAGTGACTTGACCTGAACCGGCCCGGGATCGGGGAGTACGGGATCGAGGTGATATTCTCCTCGCACCACTGCCACGGCGGGCGGCGGTCCGGCGGTCGCCATGCGTCCCGCCAGATGTTCTTGAGTCGTTGCTTGGCTGATAGTTTGCTCATTCGCTGTGCAGCATTGTGAGGACTTCGTCGATGGCCCTCCGGTTTTCATCTTGGATCTCAATGGCACTGAGTCCGGTCAGCACTGGCGGCAATTCCTGCTCGAACTTCTTCCGCAGCATGGCCGTCGCCTTGGCGATCAGTTCGGTCCAAACCGTGCGCACCTCCTCCACCTCGAAGTAGTCGCCCTGGCGCACCTTGAGCCTGAACTCGCGTTCCTCGACCTCAGCGAGCAGCTTGCGGGCCTTGAGCGAGTTGGATAGCTCCGTTGCGTCCTGCGCAAGCGCCTCCGTCCCTTTGAGGTTGTGCGACTTCATGAACCCCCGCCACTCTGCAACGTCATGCAGGCCGTTCGCCGCTGGCTTCGGTGCATCCTTGCGCTTCTTCCATGTCGTGACCGACTGGCGGGAAATCCCCAGGATGCCGGCCAACTCGACGTAGCTCGCCGCCGTATCCTTGCCAGACCCACCAGACCCGCTGGCCATTGACTGCAGCATGGCACGCTCTGCCCGCGAGAGCTTGCTGCCCCCCTGGACACGTCCGATCAAATTTGCCAGATCCCGGGACAGGAGTTTCTTGGCGATGTCTGGCGAGATTGGTTCCATCTGCTGCCCCTGCCAGAGTGTCAAGGTTGACGGCACCGCCCGAAACATGGAAATCCCCGTCTATTGCGCCCATACCAGCTTGCTCGACCCGGCCACGCTCAAACCCAACCCTGCCAATCCGAACAAGCACAGCGCCCACCAGATTTCCCTGCTCGCTTCGATCATCAAAGACCAGGGCTGGCGCAACCCGGTGACCGTCTCGAATCGCTCTGGCATGATTGTCCGCGGCCACGGCCGCCTCGAGGCCGCATTGCTGATAGGTTGCGAGGTCATCCCGGTTGACGAACAGGATTATGCGACCGAGGCCGAAGAGCTTGCCGATCTCCTGGCAGACAACCGCCTGTCTGAGCTTGCCGAACTTGACGAGGCCGAGCTCCGCAAGATCATCCGTCAGATCCAAGAATCCGACCCCGATTTCGACATCGAGCTGACCGGATTCATGGACGACGAGATCCGCAAGTTGATGAGCGACGATTCGGACCCGACCGACGAGATCGAGGTGATCCCGCGCATGGAGTGCCAGGCGTTCGAGAACCACGACTATCTCGTGTTCATGTTCCACGACCTCCGCGACTGGATGCAAGTTTTGCAGCAGATGGGGGTGCGTGAGGTTGACTATTCGATCACGCGTGCAACCAAAAAGATCGGCGTCGGCCGAGTGCTCCATGGAAAACGACTCATTGAACTCTGTCGCCGCGCCGCCCTGGCCGGAATTGAAACCGCTGAAACTCCGCCTCGTGATCTTGTCACGGAGTCGGCACCGGACGATCAGCAGTCACAAGCTGTTCCCGAGCGCGACGCTGCTCGTCCCCGAAAGTGAGGCCGCGCTCTACGCTCACACCGGCCTTGAAATCCAGACCGTCCCCGACGAAGTAGCCGGGATCTCATCTCTCCGCAACTGGGTGCTCCGCCATTTCGACGACGACGCGATCGTCATGCTCGACGACGACATATCGGCCTGCGTGTGCATGGTCAGCTTGCGCTGCCGAAAGCTCTCGATCCCCGAAACCCTGGCGATGCTCGAAAACTCCGCGTGGTGCGCCCGTGGTGCCGGGGCGCGCCTGTTCGGCTGGCACCAGCGAAGCGACCCCCGGCTTCTTCAACGCAACGATCCCTTCGGCGTGAACCACTGGGTCGGCGGGGCCGTCGGTGTCGTCCGCGACGATGCCGGCGGGGTGCCGGTGTGGGACGAGTTGCTCAAGTGCAAGTGCGACATTGACGCCACGATGCAGGAACTACTCGACAACCGGCTCGTGTGGAATGAGGCCCGCTTCTGCTTCGTCCAGGAGCGTGACAAGAACCTTGGCGGCAACAGCCTCTTCCGCAGCGAGGATCGCATCTCCGCCGAGAAGCGCTATCTCAAGAAGAAGTGGAAATCCCACATCCACATCGAAACCTATAAGAGCCAGGACCGAGTGGCGATGGATGCACCCCGACGCCAGTCCGTGAAGCTCTGAAAAATGGCGTCAAATACTGCTTTTTCCAGTATGCCACGAGTTATAGGTTAGGGTGTTATGAGTTACCACCTACACACCCTGCGCGAATACAGCTTCCCTGCTGTTTCCAGCGCGATGCAGAAAGCAATCCGGCGCGGCGACGCCAAACTCGCCGGATATTGGGCGCTCGAACTGTGGGCCAGCGGCTTCGGACAATACGTCTGGAAGCGGCTGCTCACCGTGAGCGCGGAAGATTGCTGGGGAATCCTGACGGCGGAGGTGAAGGCCCTGCATGAGAGCTACCTCTTCATCAACAAGGACGCACCCGCCAAGAAGCCGAAGGGCCGCATCTTCATCTCCAAAGCAGTCATCCTGCTTTCCATGGCGAAGAAGAGCCGCGACGCCGACCACTTGCAGAACTTCGTCTATGACCAGCAGGCCGGACTGGATGCCGAGACGCTGACCGACGAGCTTGAGAACGCTGGCGAGTACATCCCAATTCCCGACTACGCCTATGACTGCCATACGCCGCAAGGCAAGAAGGCTGGCAAGACGAAGGCCGACTTTTTCAAAGCCGAGCAAGAGTCCTTGAGTCCCTTCATCCCCGGCCTGTTCGACGACCTGATTGATTCCTGAACTCACACCCAACCACGAGATCCAATGCCATACAATTACGCGTTTCCAAAATTCCAGATTGGAAAAACCTTCGCAACCCCCGGCGCGCTTGCGCTTGGAGTGGACCTATCAGCCTACCTCCGCCGCCACCATCACGGCGACTGGGGTGAGGAACTCTGCGCCGAAGACAAGCAGGCGAACGAGGACGCCCTCAAATTCGGCACCCGTCTGCTGAGTTGCTATCGAACACCGGCCGGTGACCGACTCTACATCATCACCGAGCACGACCGCAACACCACGACAATCCTGCTGCCGAGCGAGTATTGAAGCCACTTGACTCCCGATCCGAACCAGCGCCCTTGCGAACCCCGCCTGGGCGCTTTTTTGTGCCGTCGTACAAACAGCATGCCCCTGACGAGCCGTCACGACTAACGGTATGCCTAACACACGCGGATGGTGCATGACGGGGTCGGTCATACCGCAATACCTTGTGAGGGGGTCGTGAGCACACAACGAATCCTCACGCAATCTGGAAGACCGCCTAATCACCCCTCCATTTCCACCTGTTGGGGGGCCGTTCAAACAGTATGCCACTGCGAGTTATGTCATTGAAATGGTGAAAAATATGGTGCGAGGCGATGTGTGGATGGCGCGCGACACACACGCGGAAAACTGGAAGGTTAGGGACGTTTGAAGGAACCAACTTCACCACCTCACCCCATGAAAGCACAAGATACCAAAGCCGCCTCCATCACCTTCGGTGTGGAACTCGAAACCACTCTGCCAGCCACCTGCGGGATACCAGTCGGTGCCTACCACGGCGGCCGCCCAGTCGCCGTTGGATATATCACCGGCACCACCGACGAAGTCAATGCCCCCACCTTTTACGGTGCCTCTTGGAAGGCCGAGCGCGACGGTTCCATCACCACCCGCCACGGCCGGGTTGCCTGTGAATTTGTCTCCCCCATCCTGCACGGTGCCGAAGGCGTCGACCACCTCATCGCCTTCCTTGAATTTGCCAAGTCAGTCGGGGCGACGGTGAACGCCTCCTGTGGTTGCCATATCACCGTTGGAGTTAAGTCGATCATCGGCACGGACGACCCGCAAGCGATGAGCGAATTTGCACGCAAGCTCGCGCACATCGGCCGGTGGCACGCCAAATCACTCTATGGCCAGACGGGGACCGGCCGCCATCTCAACCACTACTCACACACTCTCAACGACGACGTGGCGAAGTTGGTGAAACGGATGGAAAGCACGTCGAACGTGAACAGCAAGTCCGTCGCCGCCGCGGAATGCGGCCGCGGCATGATCAACTTCCGCAAGCTCTTCACAAACGGAGTCATCGAATTCCGCGTGTTCGCCGGCACGCTGAACCGCGACAAACTCCTGCACCACCTTGCCACCGTGCTTGGCCTTTGCCGCCGCGCCGCCGAGGTCGAATGCCTTGGCTCCTTCGGGAAAAACAAGGCGCAAATGAAGCACACGGAGACCGCGCTTTCCTCCATCAAGTACCTCTGGAGCTTCCTTGGATGGACCGGCTCCAAGCGCCCCGTCGCCCTGGGATTGTTCGGCCAACTGCACGACCAGTTCGGCCAATACCGCAAGGTTGCCCGCCGCCTCTGCCAGCGCTTCGACAACCGCTTTCCCAACGCCTCCCTGTAACCCCTCTCCGCGGGGTTCGATCCCCCGCACCCCCAACCCCTAACGATAGAAAGAACCAAAGCCATGTGTGTGATCCTTGTATGCCCTGAGACTGTGCGCCCGAGCGTGCAGACGTTGAAGAATTGTGAGCGCGCCAACCCGCACGGTGCCGGTGTGGCGTGGCGGGAAGACGGCGAGGTGTGGTGGATGAAAGGCCTCACCGCCGACGAGCTGTCGGAGTTGATCGACCGCATCTCCGGTGAAATCGTCATTCACTTCCGGTGGGCGAGCGTCGGCGAGGTGACGCCGAAGCTCTGCCACCCATTTCCGGTGACGGCCTGCGCGACGACGAGGCTGACCGGCCACGCCCGCTCCGTGCTCTTCCACAACGGGACGTGGTCCGGCTGGCGCGATTCCCTCAAGCGGATGCCCGGCCACCGCATCTCCGACGGCGTCTTGTCCGACACCCGGGTCGCCGCCTCGCTGGTGGATTACCTCGGCACGTCGGTGCTCGACCGGCTCCCCGGCCGCTATGTCTTCTTCGACCGGGAGTTCACCGAGCTCTACGGCGACTGGAAGGAGTACTGCGGGATGACGGTGAGCAACACCTACTTCGTGCCGCACGACGAGCCGCGACTCTGCCAGCCGAGCTTCAGCGGCTTCTGGCCTATCGACGAAGACGAAGATTGATCCAACCCCAACCCCGAGATCCATGAAACCACCGAAAGCACCCAAGCCTATCAAATACCTCGTGGGCAGCACCGCCCGCATCAATGTGACCTGTGTGAATGACGACTCGTGCGGCATCACCCTCGACACGCCCGAACGCCTGCTTGAATTCTGGAAGACGATCATTGCCGAGCAACCCGATTTCGAGCCCGAGAAAGAGAGCGTCTGCGTGATCATGCTCAACACCCGCCTCCGACCCTATGCCTGGCACCGTGTCAGCGTCGGCACCGTCAATGAGAGCGCCGCCCATCCGCGGGAGGTCTTCCGCCCGGTGATCGCCTCTGGTGCCTACGGGTTTGCCATGATGCACAATCACCCGAGCGGGGACCCAAGCCCTAGCAGATCCGATGAATCCACGACACGCCGATTGGTGGAAGCGGCGAACCTCCTGCAAATCCGCCTCGTCGATCACATGGTTGTCGGGCGGCCCGCTGCCGGCCGCGGTGAATACTACTCGTTCCGCGAATCCGGCATGATCCCGTGAACCTCAACCCCAACCCCACCGCCATGAACCTCACCAGCCACTATCCGCCTGTTGACCCCGACAGCCCCCCTGACATCACCACGCTCGCCGCGGCGTACGACGAACTCCGCAACGACGCTGCCCGCCTGCATGCCATGCACGGGCGCCTGATCGCCTTCGTCACTCTCGCCGTGATCCACGGCGGCGTGATGACGAAAGACGCCTCCACTCTCCTCGACCACTGCACGGACCAATGCGCCAAAATGCACTTCTCACGCCCGCTGGCGACTTCCGGCCTCAATCAATCCACCCGCAAGTAGCACCCAACCCAAACGAATCCTAACGCAAACCATGAACCGAACCTTCAAAATGCTGGCGAGCCGCGGCACTGAGATCATCTTCGACGACGTGATCCAGGCCGGGACGCCCCGTGATGCCCGCCGGGAATTGAAACGCCGCCTGGGCCTGACCAGCCTGAGCGGGATCGTGTTTTCCTCCACGGAGATCCCGGCCGAGCACATCCGCAAGATCGTTGCCGAAGAAGTGGCGCCAATCCTCAAGCGGCTGGCCGCCCTGGAGAAAGCCATGAAGATCCCGCAGCGCAAGGGCCCCGCCCCGCGCCGATTCGATCCCCTGTCCGAACTTCCATGAAAACGACCGTCGCCCCGACTTGCTTCATCCCGGCCTGCCCCGCCGATTTCGTGGGCCACGCGGCCAAGGTGGCCGATCTGCTGTTGCGCAAAGCGACACGCCTGCGGGATTCGCCCGACCGGCCATTGAAGATCCTGATCTCCGGCTCGCCCGGGATCGGCAAAACGTCCATCGTGAACCTGATCGCCAGGACCCTCGCCGGTCATCCCTCCGCGATTGAAGACGTGAACGGCCGGGATCTGTCGCTCGACATGGCCCGCGAGTGGACGCGCAACCTTGCCTACGGCTCGCTCTTCGGAACGTGGCAGGTCAAGGTCGTCAATGAGCTCGACCGTTGTTCCAAGGACGTTCAGGACGTGTTGCTCACCACGCTCGACCGGATGCGCGCCGGCCACGCTTTCCTCGGGACGACGAACATGGATCTGGACTGTTTGACCGAGCGATTCCAGACGCGCTTCTTGGCTGTCCGGCTCAACGCCCCTGACAACGCGTCTCTCGCGGCCTTCCTCGCTGCCCGCTGGGACGCCCCTCTTGACATCACCCGCCAGATTGCCGACGGATCACAGGGCAACGTAAGGGCCGCCCTCGGTGATCTGGAACTTTGGCTGTGCTGACGCCCGAGCGAGCGCCGCAGAGAATGTCGATTTCAGCGGAACGTGGAGCCCTACCGCCGGGCGAAAACGTAGTGGTTGGGGGGAAACTACGGGGCTCATCCCTGTCGGCGGTGGCGATTTGGCATTGTGATTTCCATAATTAAGCAACAGAATCAATAAACAGGTATCTTTTTGCTGTTCTCTTTTGCGTCAAGTCTATCAAGTTCATCCATGTAGGGTTCCAAGACGCGCCTGATTGCGGAGGCAGTGCCAATGTGGGAAAACCGTGCGGACAACAGCTGACGAAAACTCGTGAAGGCGACAAACGGATCAAACAACTTCGATCTTGGCCCATCATGGAAGCAAACAATATAGCGCATATCCGGATCATAGGTCTCACCCGGCGCTATCTTCACCGAGCATTCATGGCAATCTGCCAGTAGAGGAATCAGCTTGGCGGAGTCGCTGGGGGCCAGATGAAGCTTTTTGGACCTACCGAATATTTCGATTGTAATGTATTTGGGGTTCACAGACGCAGGAAGCATTGAGCGCCCCCTATCCACGCACTGCATGCATGCAGACAGAAGCAGGATCGGAATTGCGACGAATGATAAGAGGCGTTTCACAGATTTCGAGTTTTACGCCGAACGTGGAGCCCTACCGCCGGCGCGGCTGGTTCGTTGTTGGTTCGTGTTTGTAGTGCTGATGCCGGTCGGTAGCGGCGATTTGTTCGGCTATTGGATTGTGTGAGTTTTCTGCAGGCGTCGGATCACATCCTTCACGCCAGTGGCACCCTGCAGTGCTTTGATTATTTCTTCTTTGCTGGAGAACTGGGTAAGCACGTCGCAGTCTTTGCTTAGCGCCAGATGAAGGGCAGATAGGAGAATCTCCGTAGCATTACCCTCTTCCTCACGCAGCTCAACTACAACGGTTGCCATGGGCGGAATCCCGATGGTAATCCACGACCAAATGGTCTGAAAAAGACTTGGCCTATCCTTGATTATAAACCGACCAAGGCGCCACATTCTGTCGTCAGAGGAAAAGACAGCAAGGCCGAGTTCTGAATATCGTTTCGTGGCACCCACCGCCCATTCTGCGTGATCCCCAGGTTTGTATACGCCTTCTACCCATCCGTCGGGCGCGACGATGAGAGCAGGCTTAGTGACTTCTTCGAGGTTCATTTTCTTGCCGTCGAGCCCTACCGCCGGCGCGGCAGGTCCGTTGTTGGTTCGAGATTGTTGTGCTGATGCCGGTCGGCAGCGGCGATTTGTTCTGCATATATTTCGTCGAGTCTATATGGGCACGCGGAAGAATTGGCATCATTGACCCATGTCCGATATTATCCGAACAAGCGGTGCAAACCCACTTGCGATCGCTCGATCGATCAAGACAAACAGAAGCACGATGCCCAACGGATAAATGAATTTGTGCCCCCTAAATTCCTTCCAGATCGCAACGAGAGTAACTATCAGAGTTGCGACTACCAATGCGAGATACCAATAAGGATGGAGTAATATCAGAGTGCCTAGAGACGATGGTAACTTGAGTGCATCCATTTCCAAATACATTTCTCGTTGCTTGGGTAGGCACAGCGTAGCACGGATGGCATAGTAACCGCTCACCAGCGCAAGTACTGAGGCGAGCAACTGGACCTGTCTGGGGGCGTCATCTGTTTTCATGGTTTTGCAGAACGCCTAGCCCTGCCGCCGGGCCAAAACGTAGTGGTTGAAGTGAAATTACGGAGCTGATCCCGGTCGGCAGCGGCGATTTGTTCGGCATTGCTACCGGGGCACATCCTTCGACGTGGGGGCTGAGGGTTGATCTTTCACGGGAACCTTGTCAGCGGGCTGGGTAGCCGGTTGGCCAGCGCCCGGTTGTTCGGCTTCTTTGTGGCTATTGGAGTTTGCTGCGTGAAGTGCGGCGTGCCGGCCTCGTTGGGAGTCGGCACTGCGGACAGGGCGAAACCCATAGCCGTAGGGACTGTCCGGATCGCCCGAGGTGCGGTACGCAACACAACATGAACCCGCGCCCTCTATGAAGCATCCGCCCCGATCCACCCGCATCGCGCCAGAAGCAGGGCCCCTGGGATCCGTCTGAAACGCGGCGGGATAATCCCCGTACCAATCCCAGCACCACTCGTAGAGGTTGCCCGCCATGTCGTAAAGACCGTAGGCGTTGGGTGCAAAATGCCCGACGCGCGCGATGCATGGAATGTCTCCCACGCCGTCGGTCGTATGATAGCCGGTGAGTCCGATTTCATAGGAGGCATTCCGGCCATCAATCCTAAAGTTTGCCTGACGGTGGCTGATGGTATCGCCCCACGGGAACCTCTTCCCGGCGAGGCCGCCCCGCGCTGCCTTCTCCCACTCGGCTTCGGTGGGCAGGCGGTAGCCCGTTGCATGCCACTTCACCATTGTATTGTCGAGGGTCCTGCTGCCGGTCCGATAAAC
>CAIVSK010000417.1 GCA_903908495.1 Akkermansiaceae bacterium | reverse complement strand
GATCGCGAGGTCGTGCTTTCACCGGCCTGGTCGATCCACGCCGGGGTGGGGACGGGCAATTATCGCTTCTGTTGGGCGATGGGCGGCGACAACCAGGTGTTCCATGACATGGACCCGGCGCCGATCAATGAACTCCGTTGAGCAACCTCCTCGGAATCTCCATCCAAACCAACACCCGATCATGAACTCGATACTGGAACGTTTTAAACTCGACGGCAAAGTTGCCATCGTCACCGGCGCCTCCCGGGGTCTGGGCCAGGGCATGGCGCTGGCACTGGCCGAAGCCGGCGCCGATATCGTCGCGGTCGACATCCTCCCGATGGAGGACACGCAAAAGCAGGTCAAAGCCTTCGGACGCAAGTGCGTCGCCATCATGGCCAATCTTGGCGACCGCCAGGCCATCCCCAAGGTCATCGCCGAGGCGAAGAAAACCTTCAGCCATCTCGATATCCTCGTGAATTGCGCCGGCATCATCCGCCGGGAGGAATTCGACAAATTCAGCGAGAAGGACTGGGACGATGTCATGGGCATCAACATCAGCGCCGTGTTTTTCCTGAGCCAGTGCTTCGTGCGCGATCTCCTCGCCCGCAATGCTCCCGGCAAAATCATCAACATCGCCTCGATGCTTTCGTTCCAGGGCGGCATCCGCGTGCCCTCGTACACCGCCTCCAAGAGCGCGGTGCAGGGCCTTACCCGTCTGCTGGCCAATGAACTCGCCGCGAAGGGCATCAACGCCAACGCGATCGCGCCCGGCTACATGGCCACCGACAACACGGCTCCGCTGCGCGCGGATCCTGATCGCAGTGCCGCGATCCTCGCCCGCATCCCGGCGGGCCGGTGGGGCACGCCGGATGACCTCAAGGGAACGGTGATCTTCCTCGCCTCGGCGGCGTCCGACTACATCAACGGCTATACGATTGCCGTCGATGGTGGCTGGCTGGCCCGTTGATCTCACCGTCGCGATCACCCCGCCCCTTCCTCCCCGCCGTCCGGATGCGAGGGCGGCTTTGTCTTTTTGCGGTTTCTTCCGGATGATTTTCCAATTCTCACCGGGGGGTTTTGCTTGAGTTGAGGACACGTGTCCGCTACATACCCACTCTTCCCGATTCGCTTCCCTGTAACGGCGGAGCCGCCTTCAAGCGGCCCCTCATCATGAAAAGAGCCCCCGGTATCTGGCCTCGCTCATTTTATCTGCTCGCCTGCTTGGCCGCCACGGCGGTGCGAGCGGCTGACACTCCACTCCCGCACGAGTTTGCCGGCGCCTGTCCGCTCCAATGGTCGGTTCGCATGGCCGACTCGGAAATCATGCGGCGCGGTGAACGCCTGATCTACCGGGAAGGTGGCGCTGCCAAATGGGATTATTCGGTCGGCCTGTTCACCCTCTCCCTCGTCAAGCTCAGCGAGCGGGTGGACGAACCGCGCTACTGGAAGTTCGCCGACTCCGTGATCGGCTCCTTCATCACTCCGGAGGGGCAGGTCCGGGGCTACCGGCTGGAGGATTACAACCTCGACAACATCAATGCTGGCAAGACCGTGCTGGCGCTCTATCGCCTCACAACGATAGAGCGCTACAAGCAGGCCGCCGTCCTGCTGCGCAAACAGTTCGAGACGCACCCCCGCACCAGCGAGGGCGGCTTCTGGCACAAGCAGCGTTATCCCTCCCAGATGTGGCTCGACGGCCTCTACATGGGCGAGCCGTTTTATGCCGAGTGCGCACAACTTTTCCACGAACCCGCCGGCTCATTCGATGACATTGCGAAGCAGTTCCGCCTGGCCGGAACCCATACCTACGACGCGGCGACCGGCCTCTTTTATCACGGGTGGGACGAGAGCAAGGCACAGTCGTGG
>CAIVSK010000416.1 GCA_903908495.1 Akkermansiaceae bacterium | reverse complement strand
CCGACCCACTTGTCCGCCCGCATGGGCGGTGCCAAGGCGCGGAGAATGAGCATGGCAGCTGCATCTCGCCCACCGGGGCAATCAGGGCGCGGCGAGGCCGCCACGCCCTACCGGGCTTGCAGTAGGGTCGGACGGCCTCGGCCGACCCACTTGTCCGCGGGACTTGCCGGCGAAAGTCCTTGGCAAAACACTGCGGATTCCTATGGTCGCAGCGCAGGACGTCCAGAAAATTTCAGTCATCCCCCGCCGAGCGGTTTTTTTCCAGCAACAATATGCATGCCATAATCTATCAAGCAAATCCCGTCCTGTTCAGGAACAAACCGGCGTCCTTCATCCTGTGTTGCCTCGTCCCGGTGCTTGGATGGGCCGTCCTTCTGGCTTGGTGGATCAAATGCAGGGGCGAAACGGTGACGGTGACCAACACCTACATCCGGCAGCGCCGCGGCATCGTTTCGCGGACTGAAAACACCATCATGCTTGAGCACGTGCGGGACGTGGAATTGCGCCAGAACGTCTTGCAGCGGTTTTTGGACGTGGGCCACCTCGGCGTTTCCAGCGCGGCCGCCGTCGATGGCAGCATCGAGTTGTCCGGCTACGCGCATCCCACCAAGATCCGCGACCTGATCTACAAGTAACCGGCAGCCTCACAGCACCTGCCCTCGACCGGGCGTCGCGCTGGTTCCTTCGCTCCGCATGGGCAATGCGGGCAGGATGCGCGTGCCACCGTGGTCCGCCACAAACAAGCATCGACGCGGCGGCAAAGAAGGGCCATATTCGCCGCGTACATCCGCGGTAGCCCCCACCCCACCCCATCATGCCACGCAACCCATCCCCGGCGGCCGCGCTTGCGGCACTTTTTTTGGCTACTTTGTCGGCCTCCGGTGGCAATAAGAATCTGCTGCCCAACGGCGGCTTCGAGGGCAAGGACCCGCTGCACGGCTGGTTGAGGGTGTTTCCCGATGAGGAATTCTACAAGGACAACGGCCCGTACGTGAAACTCGCGCCAGCCGGCGAGGTCGGCGGCCGCCGCGCCGTGCTGCTGGATCTGCCAGCCGGGATTGCCGGCAACCAGGGCGGCAAGCTCGAGAGCGTGCCGGTGCCGGTGGAACCGGGCGCGACCTATCACGTCGAGGTCGATTGCATGACCTGGGATTTGTCCGCCAAGATCCACGCGGAGGCGTGGAGCAGCGACCCGCACCCGGAGCAAAAGCGGACGATTTTCCGCCGCGCGCCGGCCGACGGACGGCCTGCACTCATGATGTGTTACCGGGCGCAAGTGCCCTCGCCACCCGGCAACTCGAAAACTTGGAGCAGCGCCGGCCGGGACTTCACCGTGCCCAAAACCGTGGTGGTCGCCGGCAAAGACCAAAAGCCCGAGTTCATTTCGGTAAAGGTCGTCAATTACGGCGCAACCATGGGCCCCGGCAAATCCTACTTCGCCAACTTCCGCCTGTACCGCCTGGAGCCCAAACCATAACTCTCGCCCATCCTTGGTTTAAACAACATTCGGAAAATCTCACATGATCGGCCAAAGAGAACCAAGGATTACACGGATTGAAGAGGATTACACGGATTAAGAAAGAGTTATGAATTTATGGCATTCACTTTTAAAAACCGCCGATAATTAGACAGATCGCAGTCATCTTCTCCGTGTAATCCTCTTCAATCCGTGAAATCCGTGGGAAAAAACCGCAGTGCAACCCCTTCCATCTTCTCTTTAGGCTAACACACCTCCCTCCCACCGGTGAACCCAATCCCCGTCAAGACTCACAATCCAGGCACCGCCCGGACCCCGCGCCAAATCCTGGCCCGGGCCGGCCGCGCCTTGAAGCTCGGCCGCGGCTTCACCGCCCTGGCCAGCGGTTTGGTCGCCGCCGGAGTGGTGCTCGCGGTGTGGTTGGTGGCCGATGCCCGCGCCCGCTTCGGTGCCACCGGCCGCTGGGCCGGCTTCGTCGCCTTCGCCCTGCCACTGGCCGCCGCGCTGGTCCAAATCATCAGAGTCGGGTTGCGCCAGCTGGACGACGCCGCCCTGGCGCGACGGCTCGAAACGAGCACCGGCCGCACCGATAACGCCCTGGTCAACGCCGTGCAACTGGACCGCTCGCTGGACGGGGCCTCGCCATGGCGGTCGGTTTTGTTAGGCGAGCTGGAGGGCCTGTGGCGCGGCATCGCCTGGCAACGGGTTTACGATTGGCGCGTGCTGTGGCGGTGGGCGGCGGGCGCGGGAGTTATACTTTTGTTAGCCGTAGCCTGGTTCGCGTGCCGTCCTAACGAGTTTCGCCAGCGCCTCGGGCGGGTGTTGCTGCCGGCGAGCGAAATCGCGCCCATCACCCGCACCCAGGTGGTGGCGGTGGCACCGGGCGATCGCACCGTGGCGCGCGGCACCGTGCTGCCGATGCAAGTGACGCTGGCGGGGGTGGCACCTGCCGCAGTCTGGCTGGTGGTGGCCAAGGGCGATGGCAACGTCGAGCGCCTGGCCGCGAAACGGGTGGCCGGCGCAATGGCCTGGACGGTCGATTGCAAGTGGCTGGAAACCGGCCGCTATTGGTTCGAGGCCGGTGACGCGCGCTCCTTCGAGCGGCACATCCAAGTGCAAGCCCCGGCCAAGGTGCTCGCCCGCCAACTCGCCATCCGGCCGCCGGCCTACACCAAGCTACCGCCCCTGCGGGTGGCTGACGGCGCTGCGTGGCCGGCCATTCCGGAGGGGTCCGATGTGACGCTGGAGTGGAAGTTCGATCGCAGCGTTAAACTATTGTCAATCGATAATAACGACGCTAAGTCCGACGTGGCGGAATCTCCCGACGCCTGGAAGCTCAGCGGCCGCCCGACCCTCAACCGGGCGTGGACGGCGCACTGGACGGATGCCGCCGGCCTTTCTGATCAGGCCCGCGTGACGTTCAACCTCAAGCCCGACGAAGCACCGCGCGTGCGGCTCATCCAACCGACGGGTGAGGAAGAAGTGCTGCTCACCCGCGATGCCTCGCTGCACCTGACGTTTGAGGCCGGCGACGATTACGGCCTGGCGGAAGTTGCGGTGTTCCGCGGCATGCCGGAAAAACCCGATGGCCGGGTGATCCAAACTTGGAAACCCGGCACGCCGACGTTCAAGCAATCCATCGATATCCCATTGTCGCGCTGGATCGGCAAGGAGGAAAGCGAGGCGTGGTTCTGCGTGGCGGCGCGCGATGGCAACGACGTCACCGGCCCCGGCCGCACCCTCTCGCGCATGCTGGTGGTTCGCATCGTCACCCCCGACGAGTTGCGCCGCGCCACCGAAAGCCGCCAGGGCGAGGCGTTAGGCAGCCTCGACGACCTGTTGCGCCTCCAACAAACCAACCTCGAGGCCACCCGCGCGCTGCTGCACGCCACCGACAACGCCGCCGACGGCGCACTCGCCACCGTGGCCGAACGCCAAGTTAGAATCGAGCAGGCCGCCGGCCAACTGGTGGCCGCCACCCCGGCCGGCTCGGCGGCTTGGCGCGACGTGCTCGCCGCGCTGCTGGCCAAGGAAGTGCCGCAAGCGGTGCTGGCCTTGCGCGAGGCGCTTGGGGCCAAGATCGACGCGCGGCTCAGCCCGCTGGCCAAGGCCGAGGCGCTGGAGGCGGCGATTCTCGCCCGCTTGAAGAGCCTGCCCACGGACTTGCGCGACGAGGCCAGCGGCGCGGCCGTACGAGATTTGATCGGCCGGGTCGAAGCCTTGTTCACCCGCCAGAAATCGCTCCACTCCCGCACCATCAAGGCCGTCAAGGGCGAGGGCGCTGCCATCGCCGCCGATCAGGACGCCCTGGCCGACGAATCGCGCACGGTGCGCCAAGCGCTGGCCGATGGCGCGCACAACGCGTCGATCGGCGACGCCGCCTTCCGCATCGTGTTAGAGAAGGCGGCCGCCCTGATGGCAGAGGCCAGGATCTACGAGCAGATGATCGGCTGCGCGGAACAAATCGAAGGCGAGCATTTTGCCGAAGCCGCCCCCCTCGCCAAGCAGGTGTTAGTGGATCTGGCGCGGGTGCTCGAGTTGTTGAACACGTCACAACGCTCCACCGCGGGCGACAAGGCCGACTCCTTGAAAGAGGCCGCCGCAGATATCCGCGAAAAACTCGCCGCCCTCGTCGAACAACAGCGCGCCGTCGTCGAAAAAAGCAAGGCCCTCGCCGCCAAAAACGAGTTCAGCCCGGAGGACGTCGCCGTCGCCAAGGAACTCGCTGCCAAAAAAGAGGAAATCGCCAAGTTGATCGAACAAATGCTCACCGACGCCCACGCCTTTCCCGATCTGCGGCCGATGAACGAATTGCGCGAGGAACTCACCAAAATCTATGAGGACGTCATCCAGCAGGACACCGCACAGGCGGCGGCTGGCGAGTTGAAGCCTAGCGAAATCGCCGTGCAAAAGGAAGAAAGCCTCCTAACCGACTTGGAGAAAGCCGCCAAGACCGCGGCCGACATGGAGATGTGGCTGCCCGACAAGAACGAAACCACCAAATGGCTGATGGAAAACTTCGACCTCAGCGAAATGCCCGAAATCCCCAACCTGCCCCTGCCCGATGCCTTCACCGACCTCGTCGGCGATTTGCTCAAGGAACAGGAGGGCCTCGCCGACCAGGTCCAGGATGCCGCTTCTAACAACGCATTCGCCGTCAACCCCGCCAACGGCTGGGAGGTGGCAGACGGCCCGATGCCCGGCTTCAACGCCCAGGGCAAAAGCGGCAACACCCCGCCTAACAAGAACGAGCAGACCGGCCGCTCCAGCGGCGGCCGCGAGGGGATGTCCAGCGGCGAAATGGTCAACCAGCGCGCCGACCACCTGGAGGGCAGCTCCATCGACGCGCGGCGCACCAACGACCCGATGCAAAAAGGCCAGGTCCAGGACGACGGCCCGCCCGCCGACGCCAAGGCGACCGGCGGCGGCAAGGCCGGCGGTGCCAGCCAGCGCGCGGGCATGACCGGTGAGGCGCCGCTGCGGGCGGTCAACTCGCCCGACCGGATGCTCAACAATGCGCTGGCCGCCGAGCAAGCGCTGCTGGCGCAGCAGACGGCCAAGAGTTATGCCACCGCGCGCTTGTTCTATCTGCGGACCGGTGCCATGCCGGAGGTCGCCAAGTTGATGGACGAGTCACGCGAGGCCCTCAAGAGCGGCCGCCTCGCCGATTATGAGGCGCTGCATCGCCGCATCGTCGCCAGCCTGCGCCAACTCGGCGAAGGCGCCACCACCAATGACGTGAAGGTGTTAGGCGGGGCCGGCAGCCGCTTCGTCGGCGAGAAGCGCCTGCCCGGCGGCGCCGACGTCACCGTGCCCGCCGGCTACCAACAGCCGGTGGACGATTATTTCCGCTCCCTCGATGCGCCATGAGCCGGATGCGCCGCCCAGCCGAGACGAACAGAACCACGGATGACACGGATGACACGGATTTATTATAAATTT
>CAIVSK010000415.1 GCA_903908495.1 Akkermansiaceae bacterium | reverse complement strand
GCCCGGTAGGGCGTGGCGGCCTCGCCGCGCCCTGATTGCCCGAGAGGGCGAGGTGCATTTGCTTGGCCATGTGCAGCGCAGCAGCACCGCCCATGCGGGCGGATAAGTGGGTCGGCCGAGGCCGTCCGACCCTACCGGCGGCTTTGCGAAGCGGATGGAAAAATCTCAGGGTGTGGCGACAAAACGCAGCCGGAAAAAATTCCGGGTTGCGGCGCTAACGGGTTGGGTCACGCGGAGGGTGAGGCCGGTGGCGGATTCATTCTCGACGACGGTGGGCGCGGCAGCCCACGAACCGGGGTCCAAATCCTCGGACATTTCCACCACGCAAGTCAGGTTGGTGGCCAGCGGGTTTTTGGGAAAGGTGAGACACACGTAGGTCTGGCCGGACACCGGGACGAGTTGGCAAGCGACGGGATTCGCGTTTGCCTGGCGGGGATCGGTGTTGAGGGCGTACTCGAGGAAATTGCTCAGGCCGTCGCCATCGGCGTCGGCAATGGCAAGGTTGGCACCCGCATCGGCATTGCCAAACATCACATTTTCCCAGCTGTCCAGCATGCCATTGCCATTCGCGTCCGGATTGAGCGGGGCGACGGTCATGGTGAGCATGAGGGTGGCGGCGGCACCCAAGGAATCAGTGGCGCGAATGCTGAAAAAATGGGTTCCGACATCGGCCAGGGCCGGCGTGCCGGTGAGAGTGCCATCGGCGGCGACGGTGAGCCAGGCAGGTCCGCCGAGTTTGGAGTGGATGAGGGTTTCGGCGGGATCGACGTCTGTGGCAGCGGCGGATATCGTGAAAAAACTCCCTTGGGTGGCACCAAGGACACGCGGATTAGGATCAAACGCGGGAGTATGATTGGCGCGGAACAATAGGTCGCGGACCTGAAACGCCCCAACGCCAAAGGTGAACATGCGGGCTTCGTCGAGCAGGCCCTTGAAGCCTGAATTGCCGCCGCTGGTCACCCCGAGGTGGGCGACCCCACCGACCGTGACGCTTGCGCTGCTGGTCCCATGAGCCGCACCGTTGACATAAAATGTGGTGGTGCCACCGGCGCGAACGAGCGCCAGGTGCGTCCACGCGTTGCTGCTGACGGCCGCGGTATTGTCATCGAACCACGTGCTGCCACCGGTGACGGAAGCGCGGTAACTGCTGCCATTGACGGCGAGGACGAGATTGCCGGCGGCCACACCGGTGGCGATGATCCAGCCGTTGGTGTAGCGGCTGGAGCCCTTGACCCAGATTTCCATGCCTGAATTATCGGCGGGAAGCGCGTAGTTGTTGTTCCAGAATCCGTTGATCTGGCCACTCCCGCAAACGAGGGCAGCGGTGCTGGTGAAGCCGGAGCGGCCGAGCGGACCGCTGGCATCGTCGGTGGACGAGGTCGGGAAGTTTTGGTTGTTAACGAAGTGGCGGGCATTGCCGGAAGCGTCCTGGGGCCGGTTGTTGGTGCCGAGCGATGAGGCTTCCCCAAGGTGGTACCATGCTTGAATGGTGAGGGCCGAGCTGCCGGTCGAGTAGGTGGCGGAAACCACGGGGCTGTTTTCCAAACCGGGTGCCATGGCCAGCGCGTTGATGGCCAGCGTGCCGCCCGCTGCCACGGCGATGGGCGTGGAATAAACCGGTGAAGCGGCGCCGGGGATGCTGCCATCCGTCGTGAAGTGAATCAGCGCGCCGGGAGTGGTGCAGGCGAGAGTGATGGATTGCGCGCCGAAATAACAGCCAGAGGGTATGCTGAAGACGGGCTTGGCGGCGCCTATGTCACTAACCTGGATCGTGCCAGTGGTGGCGAGACCGCTCGTGTTCCATCTCAGACCGACACCAAGCGCGGGTAACTCGAGCGTCGTGAAAGTACCAGCATCGCTGCCGCCAGGAAAACTGAAAAGCGTGAAACTGTCGCCGCCAGCAAGCGCATCCCCGCTGGCAATCACCGTGAGCGCTCCACCGTAGGTGATGCCGCCGGGCCCGACCACTCGGTCGGACGTGAGCGTGCTGCCGGATTTTTGAAGTTCCATCGCGGTGGTGGTACCGGCGGCCAGGGTGAGCGCCGTCTCAACGGTTAGAACGCCGGGACCATTGTGGCCGGGGGCCAGGGTGCTGCCGGAGGCCAGGATGATCGGGCCGCGGATGCTGCCGGTGCCGCCCAGGGTGGTGCCAGAGGCGGCGATGACCGGGCTGGCTGCGGCGGTGGAACCATCGACGAGCAGCGCGCCGCTTGTTAGATAGGTGGCGCCGGAGTATGTGTTAGTAGCCGCGAGAACGAGCGTGCCATCGCCGGTCTTCGTCAGACCGTTGGTCCCGGCGAGGATGGCGCTGATGGTGGTGCTGCGGTTGGCGACGTTGATGGCAGGCGAGCCGCTGGAAGTTGCTAGCGTGAGCGGGTGATTATCGATCGCTTCCAGCGTCCAGTCATGGCTGGACGTGGTGTCCCCAAACCGGAGAAAGCCGATCGCAAGCGGGCTCTGCAGGGTGACGGTGGCGTCGGATGTTAGATCAAGGGTGTCGAAGCGGGCATTGCGGTCGATGCCGCTGGCAACGCCCGCGTTTTCCCATAACCCGGCGACCTGCCAGACGCCACCGGTGGGGGCGATCCATGTGCTGTCGTGATCGGGTGGCGGCGGGGCAATGCCGCCCGCTTGCACCTTGAACATCCAGAGAGAGGGCGCATCGCTGGCGGCGAGGATGTTGAGGCGCAGCTTGGTGGTGGTGACGGCGGGAAAGTCGATGCGGGCGGACTCGCCGAGGGTGGTGCCGCTGGTGATGATTTGCCAAGCGGAGCCGTCCCATGACTGGAGGTTGTATGACTGGATGCGGGTGAGGTATTCGTTGGCGACGACGCGGGAAAAGGTGGTCGGCGCGCCGAAATCCAGCTGTAGCCAAGCGGTGGTGGCAGCGCTGGCCGCGGACCAGCGCGAGTCCGGGTTGTCATCGGTGGCGAGCGCGGGGCCGTAGGTGGCGGCATCATTGTTATAGATGGAACTGGCGGTGGCAGTGGCGGCCGAGGCGAGGTTGATGGGAAAGGCACCGCCAGGTTCGAGCCCCAGACGCGACGCGAGGGTGGCGAGGGTGGCGACGTCCCACGGCAGCAGCACGCCGTTGCGGTTAGGAGCGGCGTTGAGGACGAGCAGGTTGTTCTGGGCGGTGGCGGTGTTCCACCAATTTTCCAGGGTGAGCAGCGATTTGGAGGCCGTCTCGCGGGTGTCGTAGAACCAGAAGTTTTGCGACGAGAGAGTGATGGTCGCCTCAAACGGCAGGTAGTACGTGTCGCCGCCGTAACTGA
This sequence comes from Akkermansiaceae bacterium, assembly GCA_903908495.1. Lineage (GTDB taxonomy): Bacteria > Verrucomicrobiota > Verrucomicrobiia > Verrucomicrobiales > Akkermansiaceae > Luteolibacter. The sequence continues at coordinate 13,424 of CAIVSK010000415.1, read as the reverse complement.
ATGTCTTGGGATCGGGAAACTTCGGCAGATCGGGGTCGTTGAGGCGGAAATCGCTGGGAAAATACTTGATGGCATCTCCCGCGCTTTGGCTGGCTGGAGGATTGACGATGGTGATGTTGGATGCGATCTGGCAATTCGGCTGGAGTTGTTTCACATGGTTGTAAACATCCGGCAGATTCCAGATGGAGGCCGGGCCCACCCAGCTGCCATCCAACCACAGTTCGCATACCGGACCATAATGGGTGAGCAACTCGGTAAGCTGGCTTTTCATGTACGATACATAAGCGGCACCTTGTGCAGCGGTGAGACTATTGGCATCATTGCGCATGGCACCATTGCTCCAATTGCGGTCCCACAGCGAGTAATAAACCGCGAGCTTGATGCCGTATTTCGCGCAGGCGGCGGCGGCGAGCTGCAGGACGTCGGTGGTGTTAGACGAGGACGCCACATCATAGGAGGTCTGGGCGCTGGGCCACATGCAGAAGCCATCATGATGCTTGGCGATGATCAGGATGTAGGTCATGCCGGATAGATAGGCCGTGCGGACCCATTGCTCAACGTCGACCGCGGTGGGCGTGTAGGTGGACGGCGACAGGGTGCCGTCGGTCCATTGCTGGTCTTGGAAGGTATTGATGCCGAAGTGGCAGAACATGCCGTATTTGCGAGCGATCATCGCCTGCTGGCCGGCATTGGGCGTGGTGGCCGGGGCCAGGGTGATGAGGGCCGGCAGCACGGTGAGCGCCACGCTGCGGCTGGAGATGCCGCCGTAGGCATTGGCGATTTCCGCGTGGTAGTTGCCGGCTTGGGCGGTGGTCACATGAGTGAGGGTGAGCGCGGCGGTGGTGGTGGATTCGGTGAGCAGCGTGGTTCCTGCATACCAGCGCCAGGTCATCGGCACAGCCCCCACGGCGGGAGCCACGAGGGTGACGGTGTCACCGCCGTAGACGGTCTGGTCCGGCGGTTCGGATGTGACCGCCGGCGGGGTGGTCAGCGGAGCGGCCGGGGATTGCAGCGCGGCGAGGATGTGCAGCGGGGTTTCGCCGGCGCTGAAGGTGACGATGCGGGCATCATCCATCTGGCCGTCAAACACGCTGATGCCTCCAAAACTGCCGAGGCAGACGGCACCAAGCGTCGGCGCGGGACCATAGCTGGCCCCCTGCGCCACTCCATTCACAAAAAATGTCGTCTGGCCGCCGGAGCGGATCAGGGCGAGGTGGGCCCAGGTGTTCGGCGTGAAGGTGGCGGTGGTGCCGATGTAGACGATGTTGTGGGCGCTGGCCACCCATCCGCTGGCCAGGGATAGCTTGAACGTGCCATCACCCGAACCGGCGCTGCACAAGATATCGCCTTGGTTGGCAGCGGCATTGCTGGCGGCGCGGGCATAGATGCCGATGGCAAAATTGTCGGTCACTCCGCCGAGGCTCGGACCGCCGCTCCAGCTTTGATCACTGGCGGCTGAGGTATCGAGGAAGGTGGTGGAGCCTGGCGCGGCGACCCCCGCGGTGCCGGTGATGGCCGTCGCCCCGCCGCTATCCGCCGTGAAGTGACGGTTGTTACCGGAAACATCCTGCGGGCGGTTGTTGCTGCCGAGGCTGCCGGCCTCGCCCAATGGGAAATCCGCATAGCGGGTGACGGTGGCGGCGGCAGGCAGCGCCGCAAGCACGAGACAGCAGACGAGACAGGCCGGAAATATCAAAGAAAGTTGCTTCATCGGGGTCGGAAAATCACCAGGTTCTCTTGCGATTACCTGACGATGATCCCGCCACCCGCCGAAACGTTAACCGACAATTTTGATTAACCTTTTGGCTATTGGAGGGATCAATGATACCACTGGATCCCCCACCCCACGCCTTGAGTCTTTCACACCATTCCGATCCGACACCCGACGTGCTGCTCGTGCAGCGGTTGTTTGTGCAGGAAATTTCCTCGCTGCGGGGTATGTTGTGGGCGCTGGTACCCGACCCGTACCGCCTCGACGACATCGTGCAGGAAACTTTTCTAACGGTAACCCGCAAGGCGGCCGATTTCGAGGAGGGAACCAATTTCCGGGCCTGGTTGTTTGCCATTGCACGCTACAAAGTCCTCCACTCGCTGCGCCAGGGTGCCTTGGAACAGGCGCTCGCCCCGGAGGTCATCGAAATGCTGCTGGCCGACGCTCCCGAAACGGAAGATTTCGACGAACGCCTCCTCCACCTGCGCGACTGCGTGCAAAAACTCCCTCCGCAAGCAAGAAACATGCTGCGCCTCCGCTATGAAAACGCTCTGTCCATCGCGGATGTGGCGGACCGTTTGGGCCGCCAGGTCAATTCCATCAAGGTCATGCTGTCCCGCGTCCGCAGCACGCTGCGCAAGTGCGTCGAATACGCCCAACTTCACCCCGCCCCCAAACCATGAAACCCACCCGGCGCCTGGCGGACTTGATCGACTCATACCTCGACCAGCGGCTTGACGAGGTGGGCCGCTTCGAACTTGAATCAATCCTGCTAGACGATGCCGCCGGCCGCCGTGAATTCTGGCGGCGCGCGGAAATGGAAGGACTGCTGCGCGAGTGGGGCCGGGCACAAGTGGGCGTCAACGACGCGGCGTGCGAGGCTCCGGAACTGCCGCGCGCGGCTGGGTGGCGCTCGCATTGGCGGGTGGCCGCCACGGGGATTGCCGCCGCTCTGGCACTCGCCGCCGCCTTCTGGAGTCATCATGACAAGCTCACCGGCTTGAACGATGCTCTAGCCCGCCAATTGCAGCACGACGCCCGTCTGGCGGCCGCCGACCGGGCCTTGCCGGACCACTGGCTGGTGACCAGCAAACGCCAAAACGAGCAAGCGGATTTACAGGTGCGCTACACGTTCGACGACATTCATCCGGACTTGCTGCGCGTGCCGAATCAAGCCGCCCATTCCGGCGGCGGCTTGGACGGGACCATCGGCGGCGGGGCGATCCGCCAAGGGCGCTGGTCTTACAAGAAGGCGCTGGAGTTTGACCACAGGTTTGACGGCGTCCGGCTGAGCGTGCCGGGAACCTATGAAACCCTCACCATGGCCGCCTGGATTCAGGTCCACGCCTACGACCATCTCTTCAGCGGTCTGTTCATGTCCGATGGCATCAAGCCGGGCGGCTTCCATTGGCAAATCATGGATACGGGTGCCCTTCATATTGGCATCACCGACGCTGTCCCCGGCTATACTTCATACACCAGCCCGCCGGTCCTCACGCCGGACACATTCGGCTCCTGGCAGCATGTGGCGGTGGTGCTCGACTTGCCTCGCAATCGCGTCAGCCATTATTGCAACGGCGGCTTGGTCAGCCGCCATGAGTTGCAACAACCCATGACCGTGCACCTCCGCAGCGCGATGCTGGGCAACTGGGATGCGCTCGATGACAAGGACGGCGACATGATCCGCAACTTCCGCGGCCGGATGGACGATTTCTCGATCTATCAAAACGCGCTGTCGGATCAGGAAATCCAGGACCTCTACCAACAAGGGAGGCCCTGAGCGGTGCCTGCACACCACCGCATTAGCTCTCCCGGTCCAGCGGTCACGGCAGCGTGGTGACCCGCAGCCGGACCATTCGCTGGCCGTTGGGACCTTTCGGCATGACGGCCTGCCATTGCTGGATGGCACCGTTGTCCGACAGGAAGTTATCCACCACCCCGGCGTTGCTCCACGGGATGCCAATGCCCCCATCCCACCACTCAACCTGATAGGACACCAATCCCGCCGCCGCATCGTTGCGCTGGTAGGGAAACACCAGAGACTCCCCATCGATCTGCAAGGCCGGTGGCGCACTGAACGCCTTGGGATCGGTGCCCATCGCGAATTCCAGCAAGTTAGAACTTCCATCACCGTCCGGATCCGCCGCATCCGCAGGATCGCCCAGGACGCCGCCGGCACCGAATTGGACCACACGCCATTCGGCGAGGGCATTGAGGTCCGGGCCCGCGGTGGTGAACTGGTGGTCCAGTCCAACCACCGGCCCGGTGAAGGAGGAGGCCACCAGCCTGAAATGATAGGTGGTGCCGGGCGTCAGCCCGCCGACGGTGCCGGCCACCGGCAGCTCTTGATTGCCGGACAACGGGAAAGTGGGTCCCTGGCTGATGCTCCCGTAAGTGGTGTCAGTTCCTAATTCAAAGTAGGTGAAGATGGTATTGGATTGTGGATTGACGGTGCCGTGGAGCGTGGCGGTGGTGGTGGCGATGGGGTCCGCGTCGCCGGTCACCACCGTGGGCGGAGGGGCGGGGGCCGGGGTGTGGAAGATTAACAGCTCACCCGTGCTGGTGCCGCCTGCATTGGTCGCCTCGAGCTGGAACTGATAGATGCTGTCCGGTGCCGGACTGAAAAATGCGTATCCCGTGACGCTGAGCGCGATGGCCCCGTCGACCGACTGCGCAAAGGTTTGGCTCCACGAGCCGAACGAGCCGTCAGCAGCCTGCTTGCGATAGCGGAAAAAGTAGGCGGCAGCGTCGCCATGCGGATTGATTTGGCCATGGAGCAGGGCGGAAGAAGACGAGGGGTTGGTGGCGGCGAGGGTGGTCACGGCAGGTGGCTGCGGCGGGTCCATGGTGGTGAACATCACCGGCTGGCCGAACACGACGGCGCCCGTCACCCCGTCGGTGGCTTTGGCACGGAAAAAATAGCTGCTGCCGGCCTGCAAACCTGTTAGATAGGCGGAGATCGGCGCGGCGAGCACGGTTTCGACAGAACCCGGGAAAGCCGCCACCTCGCCGAGTTCGCAAGCTGCGGTGTGACCGAATTCAAAGGTGGGGGCCGACGCATGGTCCTCATTGGAATTGGCCGAACCATTGAGCAAGGCGGACGTCGCGCCGATACTGGCGGCGGGCAGGGTGAGAGCAACGAAGGCCACGGGAGTGGTAACAACGCCGCTGCTGTTGCTGGATGACGAGGCCACCAGTGATTCAATCGGCCGGCCCGCCATGATGTCGGGCAGGAGAACCCGCCCCGGAGTCGGCTTTGCCGCGCTGAAATCCCCTTGGCCGAGCTGGCCGCTGCCGTTGGCACCCCAGGAAATCAGCACATTGTCCGCCGCCAGCACCAAGCCATGAGCCAAGCCGGCCGCAATGGCTGTAATGCTGCGGTTGGCGAGTGGATTTCCGGCAGTGGCGATGGCAGTGGGGTGATCGCGATTGGTGGTGTCGCCCAGCCCCAGGCTGCCGTTGCTGTTGTCGCCCCAGGAGTGCAGTCCGCCGAGGGTGTCGAGAACGATGCTGAAGTCGTACCCGGCGGCGCATTGCGCCACCTGCTTGCCCGACAGCGACCCGCTGCCCGATACGAGCACCGGCGCAAAGGCGGTTTGGTATGGCGGCAAACTGCCCACGCCGATTTGGCCCTCGAAATTCCTGCCCCATGCCACCAGGGTTCCATCCGTGGTGAGCGCCAGACTGTGCCGCACACCCGCGGAAATTTTCGCGACATCCTTGCCCGCCAGCACGCCGCTGCGATCGACTGGAATCGGCTGCGTGGCCTCCGCCAGCGCTTCGCCAGAACCGAGCAGGCCGCCCTCCGCCCCGCCCGTGCCCCAGGCATATACCACACCCGCTTGTGAGAGGGCGAGATTGAACGAGCCGCCACACGCGACCGACGCAATCGGCGGCAGTGCCACCGCCACCCCGCCTGAGCGCATGAGGGCGATGTGCACCGGGCTGGCGCGGTTCACATGCGTGCCGTCGCCAACCTCTCCCACGCTGTTGTCACCCCAAGCCCACAATTGCCCGTTGCTATCCACCGCCAGGCTGTTGGCACCGCAGGAAATGTCCATAATCGCCAAGCCGTTGGGAAGCCCGACCACTGCCACCGGCAGCGTGCGCTCGGTCGTCGTCCCGTCCCCGAGTTGGCCTTGCGCATTGTTGCCCCAGGCATAGACCATGCCATCGGCAGTAAGCGCCAGCGTGTGGGTCCCGCCGAGCGCCACTTTCGTCACGCGTTTCCCCGCCAACACGCCAACCGGTGCGACGTTGACGGCCAGCTCCCGGTTGGTGCCCGTGCCATCGCCCAATTGCGCGTGCTCATTGCTGCCCCAATCATAAACCCCTGCCACCGCAGGTGCCAGGCAACTCAAACAATAGGCTGTCAATCCGAGGAAAAATCGCGGCACGGCTGTAAACGGCTGGAAAATCATGGCGGCGCAACCTACCATCACTCTCCCAGTCTACAATCAAGAAATAATGAATATTATTTAACCGATAACATCAGGCACCGAGGGGGGCAATCCTGTTGGCGTGGGCGACGAGGTGCGGCATCTTTAGGATCGGGATGCTGCCGAAAGACAGAACGCACCCTGTCCAGTTCCGCAGGTTTGAGGGGTGGGGTTTTCATTTCATTGCCTCCCGTTGCGTGAAGTCGTGGAGATGCTCGATGCCGGCGAGATAACGAGTGTGAATGGCTTCCACGGCTTTCTCAAAAACAAGCGGGCTACAAGTGTGGGAGAGAAGATTTCGGTGATCAAGCATGTCGATCCAGACCTGTCCATCGGTGAGGATTTTGGCCGCATACGCGTGTTTCAACACCGGGTGCGGCGTTACTGTGGCAAACACGAAGCCGCCCTCTTCGAGGTAGTCTTTCATGGTTTTCCAAGCGAGTTCGAAGCAGTATTCCCATGGGTCCGGCTTTGGCTGATTTTGCCCTGGCGGGTAAACAGACTGGCGGTGGCCGCGAACTTGCTGCTGGATTCATACTTGCAAGCGGGTGAAGGAACGGTGACATTTCCGCCGTGCACCCCTGGCGGCAGACGCGGACATGAGACGCCCGTGCAGCAGGTCGCCGGGCTGCGACAGGAATTCGTGCACCGGCTGGCTCTTGAGCTTGGCCAGATCCGGATTGGTCAAAATCCCCTCGTGCTTGGCATTGGCGGAGTCTTCCAGCTCGGCCCGGCGCGCGGCCTCGCGGAAGGCGGCTTCTTTCTTGAGGCTCTTGCCGGCGCGCTGGTCGGACAGGGCGCGTTCCTGAAACGTTTTCCCGAAGGCCATCTTGATGCGTCCGGGCTCGCTCTTGAGTTTGGACATGTTGCCGCTCATGCGCTCGAACATGGCGGCCCGCATGGCCGGATCGGCCATGAGCTCGCGCGACTTCTTGACGAGGGAATCAACCTGGCTGCCGTGGGAGATGGAAAACGCGTCAGGTATCGAAAGATGCTTGTTGACTTCCAAGTGGTCCCGTATTACTTCTCCCCTTGCCTGCCGAATGTCGGATACCGCTTGGTTCTCCAAGGTTTGCTCCGTGCTGGTCTTGGACCTGTCGGCAGGCGCTTCCATTTCTAGAACACGGCCGTCATAAATGAGATGCCCCCGCTGATCCTCTCGAATGGTCAGGAATACCACTGTTTCTTTTCCGTCGATCAGCACCGGAAGCGCCAGGCGGTGGAATCCCTTGATATTCTGATCCTGCGATTTTCTGGAATCCGACTTTTCTGAACGCAGGAAAACCGCATTGGTGAGGAGTTCGCGCAAATCCCCCACCAATGCCGCCTTGCGAGGATCGGCGGCAAAGCGTGACCAATGTTTCATCCCGCCGACGCTCACCTTGATTTCCCTGTCTCGATCCGTGTTGATGATCGGATTGCCATTTGCCGCTTCGCTCTCCAGCGTCGTTGCCACCGCAACGGATTTTTCCCGATGTTCCCGCGGGCTGAGTCCGCGCCAATCATCGGTGGAAACCTTGATCGGATCGGCGGCGGCGGCATGACTGATTCTGGATTGAATCGTTTGATGATCGGGCGCGGCCGGACCGATGGAAAACGGCGTGTCCATGACCGTGCCGTCGTGGAAGGTCGATTGTTCGACGCCGCCGATGATTTCCATGGCGGTGGCCACGGCCTGGGTGTTGGCGCGGGCGGGGTCGCTGGTGATCGAGTCGCCGATGGTGGTCATGACGTGCTCGACGCCCGGCAGCTTGCCGAACCATGCCTGGCCGAGATACTTCATGCCCGCCGTCTGGAGGCGGCCGACCACCACGCCGTTTCCACCGCAGAGAGCAAGCAGCAGCTCTCCCGCGTCGACTTCCTCGACGCGGGAGGCAACGTCGTTGCCAGCTTCAGTTCCGCCGCCCTTCACGGCTACACCCGCACCGACAACCTCGTGCAGCAGAGGAACGCGTGATTTTTGCTAGTGCCTCCCAGCCCTGCTTACAACCCGTTTACAAATCCCGCCTCTGAAAACCCTGTTATTTCATCCAGCCCAAGGGCCGTAAGGGTTTGCGGGCGTGGAGCATAGGAGATTCGAACTCCTGACCTTCTCATTGCGAACGAGACGCTCTACCAACTGAGCTAATGCCCCTTGCCTGCGGCGGGACATTTCAAGCAGGACCGGCGACAAGATGCAAGGGCGAAATGCACGGAGCCCGGCAAAAAATTAGCCATTCTTAACAATGCTTTGCAAAGCGGTGGTGGTTGGGTATAATTGGGGCATGAAGCCGGTGTTCCATGCCCTCAGCCTCCTTGCCATTGCGTGCGCACTCAATGCTTGCCGGACGACTCCTCCTGCCGGCGTGCAGGCACCCAACGTCGGCCCGTTCGACAAAAACGGCAATTACGTGGATGCGTGGGCGGATGATCCGTCGAAGTGGCGGCCGTACACGCCTAAAGGCACGGATGGGGATTTGCCGAAAATCGCAAAAGGCGAGCAACCGCTGGACAGTTCGGTGCCGCTGGCCGCTGGCAGCCCCGCCACGGGCCGCCCGTCGGCCGTGACGAGTGGCCGCCCGGCAGCTGATTCCGGGCGACTGGTGGCCAAGACGAATGGCTCCAAGACCAAGGGTGATTCAGGGCACGCTGTGGCCAAGACGTCCGCCTCCAAGACCGCCGGGAGCAAGAGCAAGGGGGATTCCGAGCACGCTGTGGCCAAGACCACCGGAACCAAGGGCAAGGGTGATTCCGAGCACGCTGTGGCCAAGACCACCGGAACCAAGAGCGCGGGGAGCAAGACGTCCAGTGCCAAGACCAAGCCAAAGGCCGACCCGGATTCGGAGCCGGCGGCAAAAAGCTCATCGAAGACCAAGTCCGGCGCGACCAAGCCGAAGGCCAAGAGCAGCACCACCCACCACACGGTCAAGCCGGGGGATTCGCTCAACAGCATCGCCTCGAAGTACGGCACCACGGTGAGCGCGCTGAAGGCGGCCAACGGGATTTCCGGCACGACGATCCGGGACGGCAGGTCGCTGGTGATTCCAGCCCGCAAGTGAGGATTATGATCTTGCCCAATGGCTGGGCTGAGCCGACGCTGCGCCGGTGATTTCCCCTGCTGCGGTCATTGTTTCGGTCTTGCCGGTCTACCTGCTCATCGTGGCGGGAGCGGTGTTGCGCAAGGCCCGCGTGCTGCGCCTTGAGCACGATGCCGGGGTCATGCAGGTGGTTTACGCGGTGATGTTGCCGTGTTTCATCCTCGATAAAATCCTCGGTGCCGAGGTGCTGCGGAGTGGCTCGGCGGTGGTCTGGGGCATCGGGTTGGGCTTCGGCCTGTTGCTCAGCGGGTTGCTGATCGCGTGGGGCATGGCCCACGCGCTGGGATTGGAACGCGGCACCGGCAAGCGCACTTTCACACTTGCCGCCGGTTGCCAGAATTACGGGTTTACAGCCATCCCAGTGCTGGAGGTTCTGTGGGGCAGCAGCGCCTGCGCCATGCTCTTCGTCCACAACATCGGGGTGGAGGCGGCCATGTGGTCGGTCGGCGTCATGATCATGAGCGGCGAGCGCGGGGTACCCTGGCGCAAGCTGGTCAACGGCCCGATCATCGCCGTGTGCATCGGCCTGGCCTTGGTGGCAGTGGGCCTGGATCAGCACGTGGTCGGCCCGCTGCGCAAAGTCATCAGCCTGCTTGGTGTGGGGGCCTTTCCGATCGCCATTTTGATCACCGGGGCCACCATGGTGGGGATGGCGGAACATGAAAAGCCCTCGCTGAAAATCCTCGTCGGGGCGGTGCTGGTGCGGCTGATGGTGGCACCACTGGTGATCTTGGCGGCGGCGAAGTACCTGCCGCTGGTGGTGGAGCTGCGCCAGGTTTTGGTGGTGCAGGCGGCGATGCCTGCGGCGATGACCCCGATCATGATGGCGCGGCTTTACGGCGGGCGCCCCTCCATCGCGGTGCAAGTGGTGCTGGCCACCACGGTGGGCAGTTTGCTATCGCTGCCCTGGATCATCTTCTGGGGCATTGAGTGGCTGGGGCTAAAACCGTTGTTGCCATAGTGGTCCGGACGATGTTTAATCCCCCTCGAATGGAAATCAAATCGCGAGTGACCGGACCCAACGCCGGGCGAATGCTCCTGTTGCTGGGCGCGTTGGTCCTGCTGGTGGCTGGACTGAAGGCGGCGCAGGGGTTTTTCCTGCCGCTGCTGTTGGCGTTTTTTGTGGCGACGGTGAGTCTGCCGATCACCAATTGGCTGTGCGGCAAGAAAGTGCCGCGGGTCATCGCAGTGCTGCTGACGGTGTTGGTGGACTTCGCCTTCATCGTGGGCGTGGTCCTGTTGGCGGCCACCATGGTCGATGAGTTGCAGGTGAAATGGAACACGAAGTATGCCGCGGTGTTCACCTTGCGGGTGCAGACAACCTCCGTGTCGCTGGCGCAAACCTTGGATTCCTGGGGCGTGCAGGATGCCGACGCAAAAATCCACGCCGCCGTGGTCACCAATCTGGACAACCTCCAAAACATCCGCTTTGAAAAAATTTGGGATGTGGGCACCGGCCTGCTGGGCCGCTTGGTCGGGTTTTTAGGCACCTTCCTGGTGGTGCTGATATTGACGATTTTCATGCTGGCGGAGGCCAAGATGTTTGGGCAACGGCTGGAGGCCATCAGTCTGGCGCGAGGGCCGAACATCGCCCGCATGCTCAGCGCCACCAAGGACATCCAGCGCTACCTGGCGATCAAGACGGTCATCAGCCTGGCCACCGGCTTTTTGGCGGGCCTGCTGTGTTGGGCGGCGGGCTTGGATTTTTTCATCCTGTGGGGCATTCTCGCCTACGCGCTGCACTACATTCCGGTGATTGGCTCGATCATTGCAGGCATCCCGCCGGCCCTGTTGGCGCTGATATTGTTCGGCGTGCCCAACGCGGTGGTGGTGGCTGGCGGCTACCTATTGATCAATAATTTCCTCGGCAACGTGGTGGAGCCGTTGTTGGTGGGGCGGCGCTTCGGGATTTCCACGCTCGTGGTGTTGGTTTCGGTCATGTTCTGGGGTTGGGTGTGGGGTCCGTTGGGGATGTTGCTGGCCGTACCCATCACCATGATGCTCAAGGTGATGCTTGATGGCAGCGATGAGTTCCGCTGGATCAGCGTCGCCATCTCAGCCAATCATGCACCCGCCACCGTGGTCAAAAAACTCATGGAAACCGTCCCGCCGCTGGATGCCGCCTCCACCGTGAGCCAGGAACACCCGGTCCGCTCCAACGAACCAAAACTCAGCGGCACCACCTGAGCCACCTGAGCCATCGCAGCGCATCAACGCGACACTCAACCATCGCTGCCCCCCCCGCTGTCATCCTTGCTTATCCACCCAGCCATGTGGTAGCCTGTCGGCATGGGGCTTTTCATCCACACCCGCATCATCCCCACCATGCCGAATTCCGAATGGGAAAGCGCATGGCAACAAACATGCAAGATTCTGCGAAACTACCCCGTGCCGCTTATGGCTTTGAAGTGGGTGGAGACAACCGATGGCACACGCGTCATGTATTCGCGTCAAGCAGTCGTGCAGGAGGACCACTGGCGGGCGGAAGGCGATGCTACCTCGCGCCGCATGGGCGAGACGTTTATATTGCACCGGCAACTCGAAGAATATCGCGATTCAACCTACGCTCCCTCAATTTTTGCCAACCTTGATACATCCCGCCAATTCATCGAGGTCAACGGCCGAACTATTTTTGACTCCAAAACCCAGGGCTATCCCTTTCATGAAGCGATGCTCGCCGTCGCCATGCTGCTGGAGCATCGCTTCCCAAACTTGTGTCATATCTGGGGCGACTTCTCTCTCGCTCAGGCAGTTCGCGTGCGCGGTTGGCTCTGCGAATTGCTTGATGAACCCGTGCCACTGCCGCGCTGCCTTGATGCCGCGCGATTATGGAACTCGCTGGAGGGCCACGGCTTGGAGGGTGAGGCGCTGGTGAAGGCTTTCCGTGCCTTGTTCCGGAGCGAGGGCGGGACGGCTGAGCGCTGGCTACTGGCGCAATCGCGCGATTGGGGTATCCAACTCATCGCCGGGCAACTGACTCATTTCAACTCGGTCTCGCAGTGGGGCGTGCTTGATAAAATGCGTGCCGTACTCGAAGCAACGGGCGATATCGAAGTGCTGCTCGACATCATCGCCGCCGCCAACTCGCTACATGCACGCAAGGCAGACAAAGATGCGCAACCCGTCTCCTTCGCACTGAGCGCAGTGCTGAAGGAACTCGTACAGCACTCCGTGACCCTGCCCAAATGGCAACGCGGGGCCTGGACGCAATTCAGCCAGGCAATGCAGGGCGATCTCAATATCGAGGAAACCCTCGGCAGCCTTTTTCTGCGCATGTCCGGCGTGAGCCCCGCTTGGAATGTCACCATCGACGCCACTGATTTGCTCGCTGCCTTTGTGCGGCGTGAGCCCCAAAGCGCCGCTGAATTCGCCGCGCTCCTGGCCGCTGAAACCGCGGCCCTCGGCAAAGGCAATGCGGAGTTCGAAACCTGGCTGGAGGATCATCGCAGTGAGCTTGAACCATCAGAGTCAGACATCCGGGACGCCGCGTCCTCCGATTTCAGCTTGTCCGAAGCCACGCCCTTTGTCGAATACGTGCGGGCCAACGCCGACCAACAGCGCGAGACGCCGAGCAACCTTGAGGAATCCGCAGTGAAAATGGGCGAAGCACTGCGCAGGCTGATGGCCACTTCCGATCTTGGCAAAATCCTCGGCGGCGACGCCACCGGAGCCTACCTGCAGGCCATGGCAAGGCATTCCACCGAACACGGCCCCGTTCTAACCGAAGATGCGTGGCAACAAATCGAAGCTGTAACCGACTTGCCCACCCTGCGCATCTTGTGTGCCATGATGTTCACTTGCGCCAACACCGCGACGGCCCACCTTTTCACTCGGATTTTCCTCGAAGACTCGCGGTTCTGGCCGCTCTTATTGGGGCATTAGCCGTCTGCATCGCCAGTGCGTTAGAGCTGCGCGTGGCAAGCGCCGGCACGCCACCGCCTTGGCTCAACCAGGTGTGTGACGAACGGCGACGCCCAGATTTGGACCACAGATCATGATTTCGAGGTGTACCGCCGCAATGGGCGGCAAAAGATCCAGTTGCTCGCACCTTGGTGGTGACACCGATTTCTCTTGCGTTGCACAAAAATCGTTCATTTTTCTCCCATGAGCGGGGCAGACAAGCTGCGGGCTTAGATCATGACCCCGGACCAAGTCCACAACGTGACATTCGCCGAAGCCGTTTCCGTCTTGGAGCGT
>CAIVSK010000414.1 GCA_903908495.1 Akkermansiaceae bacterium | reverse complement strand
GACCTTCAGGTTATGAGCCTGACGAGCTACCTGGCTGCTCCATCCCGCGATTGGAACCATGCGCCTTGCGGCGCGGGACAGGACTTTAGTCTGGCAGGCCGGCGGGAGGCAAGCGATTTTTTTCATTATTGCGGAAAATTGTGTTGGGGCGGGCGGGAAATGGCGGATTCCGGGGGTTGGGGCGGATCTTTTCATGAGCGGGCTTGCCCTAAGCGGGCACATCGCGTAGGAATCGGCCCGATGAAACGTCGTTCAGCACTACTCGCCATGATCCTTTTTCCGGTGCTCGTCTGCGCCCAAGAGAAAAAGGCCCCGCCCGCATCGGCCGATACCAAGGCGCCGGAAACCAAAGCCGCGCCCGCCAAGGCCGCCAAGGTGCTGTTCAAGACGAGCCTGGGTGAGTTTGTCGTGGACCTCAACGCGGAGAAGGCGCCGGTGACGGTGGCAAATTTCCTCGGTTACGTGAAAAAGAAACATTACGACGGCACCGTGTTCCACCGGGTGATCAACGGGTTCATGATTCAAGGCGGCGGCTTCGCCCTGGAAGGCGGCAAGCTGGAGGAAAAGTTTTCCGGCAAGGGGATCGCCAACGAGGGCAAGAACGGCCTCAAGAACGACCGCGGCACCATTGCGATGGCCCGCACCGCCGATCCGAACAGCGCCACCGCGCAGTTTTTCATCAATGTGGCGGACAACGCCGCGCTCAATTTTCCGAACAACGGAGGCTACGCCGTGTTCGGCAAGGTCACTTCCGGCCTGGACGTGGTCGACAAAATCAAGGCGGTGGCCACCGGGCAGCAGGAACTCACGATGCGCCACCCGACCACGGGCGAGAAAATGACCCTGCCCAGCGGCGATGTGCCGGTGGAGAACGTGGTGATTCAAGCCGTCACCGTCGAGTGAGACCCATCCGCCTTATTCATGCAACTTTGGTTTTGCCCGTTGTTGGCCTTTGTGCTCGGTTCGATTCCCTTTGGTCTGCTCATGGCCAAGGCCAAGGGGATTGACATCCGCAAGGAGGGTTCCGGCAACATCGGTGCGACCAATGTGCTGCGGGTGATGGGCAAGAAATATGGCATCAGCTGCCTTTTGTTAGATGCGCTCAAGGGGTTTCTTCCCACGCTGCTGGCAATCAATCTGATCCGCTTCGGCGGCCAGCCAAGCGGCATGCTCATCGGGTTGCTGCAACCCTACGCCGAGGTCCTGCCAAGTGACCGGCAATTCACCGCGCAACTCTTGCAGGTGGTCAGCGGGCTGTGCGCGATCCTCGGCCATAACTACTCGCCATGGGTCGGGTTCAAAGGCGGCAAAGGCATCGCCACATCGGCCGGGGTGGTCATCGCGCTGATGCCTGCGGCGATTGTGATCTTGCTGTTGTTTTGGTACTTGTTATTCGTGACCACGCGCTATGTCTCGGTCGCCAGCATCAGCACCGTGGCGATTTTGCCGCTGCTCACCGTGGGTGGATCCTGGTATCACGGACGGATCCAGGACGGCAGTTGGAACAAGCCGTTGTTTGCTTTTTCGGTGATTGTTGCGGTGCTCGGCATCTGGAAGCACCGCGCCAACATCCAGCGCCTGCGCCACGGCACCGAGAATCGATTTGAAAAAAGACAGAAGACAGCAGACGCGAAGACAGAAGAGCCGAAGACAGAAGACAGAAGACAGGAATAAGATGTGTCACGCCCGGTCCATGGGCTCTTTTCTGGTCTTGGAGCGAAGCGGTCTTCTGTCTTGGAGCGAAGCGATCTTGAGTCTTCTCCCAATAACTAATAACCGATAACCAACCTCCCCATGCCCCTTCCTTTCACTTCTGCCGCGATCCTTGGCGCAGGTTCCCTCGGCACCGCACTGGCCAAATTGCTCGGCCCGAAACTCGAGTCCATCGTGCTCGTTTCCATCGAGCAGGAATGCGTGGAAGGCATCAACCGCGAGCACCGCAATCCGAAGTATCTAACATCCATCCAGCTGCAGCCGCACGTCCGCGCCACCACAGACCATCGAGCGGCGCTGGACCAGCCGCTGGTCATCTTTGCGGTGCCCTCGGCGGCGATCCGTTCGGAGGCGGAAAAGCTAGCCGCGCTGGGTTTGGCGGCGGACATTCCGCTGTTGTCCTGCGGCAAGGGCATCGAGCGCAACACCGGTGAGCGGCTCAGCCAGATTCTGCGCGACGTGTTCCCGGTCAATCCGATCGGCGTCCTGACCGGCCCGAATCACGCCGAGGAAATCGCCCTTGATCTGGTCACCTGCGCGGTGGTCGCCTCCACCGACGCTCCCTTGGCCGATGCGCTGCAGGACCTGTTCACGCTGCCGCATTTCCGTGTTTACACCAGCGACGATGTGGCGGGCATCGAATTCGGCGGCGCGGTGAAAAACGTCTACGCCATCGCCGCGGGCATGGCTCACGGCCTCGGCCTTGGCGACAATGCCGTGGCCGCCCTGGTCACCCGCGCGCTGGCCGAAATGACCCGCCTCGGCGTGGCTCTCGGTGGCCGCACCGAAACCTTTGCCGGGCTCTCCGGCGTCGGCGACCTCATCGTCACCTGCTTTTCAGAACACTCGCGCAATCACCGCGTCGGCCTCGCCCTCGGCACCGGCCAATCGCTCGACGAGGCGGTCGCCGCCCTCGGGATGGTGGCGGAAGGCGTGCCTAACGCCCTCTCGATCCACGACGCCGCGCGCAAGGCCGGTGTGCGCACCCCGATCATCGACGCGGTGTACGCGATTCTCTATCAAGGCAAGCCGGCCGAGGTGGCGATGCGCGAGTTGCTCGCCCGCGACCCGCGCCCCGAGTGCAGTTAGAAAGGCGGCTTGGGGATCCAATGGATTTTGGCGGGCCGGAGAGCCGTCCTTTGCGCCTTCGCACTTGCCCGTCGAGCTGCTTGGTCCTACCATCGAGCATGGCTTCCACGTTTGGCGAAATTTTCCGCATTCACACCTTCGGCGAATCCCACGGCGGCGGCGTGGGGGTGGTCATTGATGGCTGCCCGCCGCGCATCGCGGTGAGTGCGGCCCAGATCCAGCGTGAGCTTGACCGGCGTCGGCCCGGCCAATCCGAGATTGTCACGCCGCGCAAGGAGGCGGATTCCGCCGAGATTCTATCCGGCATTCACGACGGGCTGACCCTTGGCACGCCGATTGCCATTTTGGTCCGCAACACCGACCAGCGCCCGGCCTCGTACGAGGAAATGGCCAGCACCTACCGGCCCAGCCACGCCGATTTCACTTACGACGCGAAGTACGGGATCCGCGCTCCATCGGGAGGCGGCCGCGCCTCGGCCCGCGAAACGATCGGTCGCGTCGCCGCCGCCGCCGTGGCCCGCCAAGTGCTGGACGGATTTCACCCCGGCATCGAAATTCTCGCCTGGGTGAAATCCATCCAGCACCTCGAGGCCAGCGTCGATCCCGCCACGGTCACTGCTGCGGTCATTGAGGGCAACATGGTTCGCACCGGCGATCCGGCGCTGGTCGAGCCGATGATCGAGCTGATCAAGGCGGTGCGCAGCGATGGCAACTCGGTGGGCGGCATCATCGAATGCGTGATCCGCGGGTGCCCGCCCGGTTTGGGCGAGCCGATATTCGACAAGTTGGAAGCGGATCTGGCCAAGGCCATGCTGTCGCTGCCGGCGACCAAGGGATTTGAAATCGGTTCTGGTTTTGCGGGCACCATGCTCAGCGGGCGCGAGCACAACGATGCGTTCCGCATGGTGGAGGGGAAAGTGCGCACCGCCAGCAACCATTCCGGAGGCATCCAGGGCGGTATTTCCAATGGTGAGGACATTGTGTTCCGCGTCGCCTTCAAGCCCACCGCCACCATCATGAGTTCCCAACAAACCGTCACCGCCAGCGGCGAAAACACCACCCTCGAGGGCCGTGGCCGCCATGACGCCTGCGTCCTGCCCCGCGCCGTTCCCATCGTCGAGGCCATGGCCACATTGGTATTAACCGATCACTTGCTGCGCCAGCGGAGCATGGAGGGAAGATAGCAGATGGTGGATTGTGGATAGAAGATCATCCACCATCCACCATCCACGATCTACGATCCACCATCCACAATCCGCCATCTCTCCCCCCCCGATGTCCCTCGAATTCCTCTCTCAGCCTAATCTTGTCACCGGCGCATTGCTCATTTTCGCGTTATGCGCGCTGTTCGTGTTGCTGCGCGGCGTCGCGCGGATGCTGCTAGGCACCGTGGTGCTTGGCGTGAGCGTGTGGCTTGCGTTCTGGGTCTGGCAACAGGCACCGGCCTGGTCCATCAAGGTGCTGGAAAAGCCCAACGAATTGATCACCACCGGCGCGCCGCTTGCCACCTTCGTGCTGGCGATGTGGTTGCTGCGCAGCGTGGCCAAGTTGATCGCCAGTCCGTTTGTGCGGCCCGGCAACGGGGCGCCTTCGGCGTTCACCAATGTGCCGGTGCGCTTGTTGTTTGCCGCGCTGGCGACCGCCGGCCTGTGGCTTGTGGGTGCCACCTGGGTGCATCATGCCGGGGCGCTGGCCGAGATTCAGAGTTTTGTCGGGAAAAACGCCGACCCCGGCAAGACGTCCGCCTATTTGCAGCAGATGAAGACCGCGGTGGATGCCGCGCTGCCCAAGGACTGGCTCAAACGCCTCGATCCGCTGACCGAGCCGGCGCGGGTGGCACTGGCGAAGTTGATTGCCGCCGAAGTCAATCCGGCGTCAGCGCCGGTGATCGACCCGAAGACCGGCAAGCCGTATCCGCGGGCCATGCTGGTTGAGGATCCCGCCCTGCAAGGCCTCGCCCGGCAGCAGGATTTCTCAAGTTTGCTGCGCCATCCCAATCTGACGCGCGCGCTGGATGATCCCAAAGTCAAAAAAGCCATCGAAGATAAGAAGAAATGATAACTATTAACTGATAACGTCTTTTTCCATGTCCTACCTTGTCACCATCGGTCTTGAAGTCCATTGCCAGGTCAAAACGCAAACCAAGATGTTTTGCGCCTGTCGCACCTCGTTTGGAGAAGTGCCTAACACCCACACCTGTCCGGTGTGCCTCGGCCTGCCGGGGGCCTTGCCGGTGCTCAATCAGGCGGCCATCGAGCAAACCCTGCTCAGCGGGCTCATGTTGGGTTGTGCCTCACCGGAAATTTCCAAATGGGATCGGAAGAGTTACTTCTATCCGGACATGCCGAAGAACTTCCAAACGACCCAGTTTGACCTGCCGCTGTGCATTGGCGGCGGGGTGCCGCTTTACGCGCACTGCTATCCGACCGATGCCCGCAAGAACATCGCCCGGCCTGACAAGGTCGTCCGGCTCAACCGGATTCACTTGGAGGAGGACGTCGCCAAATCGACGCATCTGGGCAACTCGTCGCTCATCGACTTCAACCGCGCCGGCACGCCGCTGATGGAGATTGTGAGCGAGCCGGACATGGAATCAGGCGAGGAGGCGTTTGCCTATCTGCGCTCGCTGCAAATGATCCTCATTCAGGGCGGTGTGTCGGATGCCGACATGGAAAAAGGCCAACTGCGCTGCGACGTGAACATCTCCCTGCGGCGCCAGCCCGAGGACCCGCTCGGGGCCAAGGTGGAACTCAAAAACCTGAACTCGATCTCCGCCATCCGGCGTGCCATCCACTTTGAGACGCTGCGCCAGGGCGAGGATCTCGACCGCGGCATCATCCAGATCCAATCGACCCGCCGCTGGGACGACGAGCGCGGCGAAACCCAACTCATGCGCACCAAGGAGGATGCGCACGACTATCGATATTTTCCCTGCCCCGATCTGCTGCCGATACGCACTGCTCCGCTGTTAGAAAAGGTGCGTCCGCTGGTGCCGGAGTTGCCGCACGAGATGGCACTGCGGTTTGAGCGCGATCTGGGCGTCACCACCTACGATGCCGCCGTGTTGTCATCCGACAAGCATCTGGCCGGTTACTTCGACGCGGTCTGCGATGCCGCCATCCCTGGCAAGAAGGTGGCCAACTTCATCATTAATAATTTGCTAGGCACGCTCAATGAGCGCGGGCTGGGCGTGGCGGAGTGTCCGGTGGTCGCGGTGCAGCTGCGGGAGTTGTTGGTGTTGGTGGAGGATGGCACGCTGGCCGCCAGCCAGGCGCGCGAGGTTTTCGTGGTGTTGTTCGACTCGCCGGAGCGTGCGCCGACGGCCATCGCCGATGAGCTTGGATTCAAGCCGGCGGTGGCGGGGGAATTGGAACGCCTGGTGGACCAGGCGATTGCCAACAATCCGGCGGAAGTGGCGGCCGTGCAAGCGGGCAATGACAAGCTGCTCAACTTTCTAACCGGCCAGGTGATGAAATCCGCAAGCGCCAAGCCCAATCCGAAGCAGGTGACCGAGATGCTGCGGGCGAAGTTGCTAGGATAGGGGGTGGAGCGGCACTTGCCTGAGTGCCGTGTCCGCTGCTCAGTAGCGGTGCATTGACGCGGGACTTTGGCCAGTCCCGCTGCCGATTCTTTAGCGCAGCATGGCGACGACTTTGGTGGTGGCTTGGGCGAAGGCGTGGACGTCGGCGTCGGAGTTATAGAGGGCGAAGGAGGCGCGGGTGGTGCCGGTGATGCCGAAGCGGGCCATGAGCGGCTGGCAGCAGTGATGACCGGTGCGCACGGCGACGCCCATTTTGTCCAACAAGGTGCCGAGGTCGTAGTGGTGGAGCCCTTCGATGCCAAAGGAGAGGATGCCGGCGCGGTCGGGCGGGCCGAAGAAGTGGATGCCGGAGATGGAGGAGAGGGCTTGCGCGGCGGCGTGGGACAGGCGGGTTTCTAGTTGGTGGATTTCCGCCAGGCCGATGGCATTGACGTAGTCGAGGGCGGCGGCGAGGGCGATGACGCCCGCGATGTTAGGGGTGCCGGCCTCGAACTTGAAGGGCAGGTCGTTGTAGGTGGTGTGGGCGAAAGTCACTTCCTTGATCATTTCGCCACCGCCGCGCCAAGGCGGGAGGGAATTGAGGAGCTCGGCACGCCCCCAGAGCACGCCGATGCCGGTCGGCGCGTAAACCTTGTGGCCGGAAAACGCGAGAAAGTCGGCGTCGAGCGCTTGCACGTCGATTGGCAGGTGGGGGGCGGCCTGCGCGGCGTCGATGAGGACCAGGGTGCCGAATTGCCTGGCAGCGGCGGTCATGGCCGCGACCGGGTTGAGGGTGCCAAAGGCGTTGGAGATCCAGGTGAGGGCGAGGATTTTGGTGCGCTCGCTGAGGAGGGCGCTGAAGGCGGCTTGATCGAGGGTGCCGTCGTCGTGGCAGGGGATGACCTTGAGAGTGGCACCGCTGCGCTGGCAGAGCATTTGCCAGGGCACGATGTTGGAGTGGTGTTCCAGGGTGGAGATGAGGATTTCGTCGGCGGGTCCGAGGGTGGCGGCGAGGCCGAGGATGTTGGCGACCAGATTGATGGCGTCGGTGGTGCCGGCGGTGAAGATGATTTCCTCGCTGGAGGCGGCATTGAGGTGCTTGGCGACGGTGTGGCGAGCCTGTTCAAACGTCTCGGTGGCGGCACGGGCGAGGGTATGGGTGCCGCGGTGGATGTTGGAGTTGAGGGCCTCGTAGTAATAGCGTGATGCATCCATCACGGCGCGAGGCTTTTGGGTGGTGGCGGCGTTATCGAGGTACACCAGCGGGCGCCCGTTGACTTTGCGGTCCAGGATGGGGAAGTCGGCTTTGATGGATTCAGGATCGAGCATGGGGGGGCTGTTGTCAGTTGTCAGTTGTCAGTTGTCAGTTGTCAGTTGTCAGTTGTCAGTTGTCAGTTGTCAGTTG
>CAIVSK010000413.1 GCA_903908495.1 Akkermansiaceae bacterium | reverse complement strand
CCGGAAAATCCGAACCGCTCAAGAACTATGTTACCATGCGAGGACTGGCCCCATCACCCGCGAATTGCCGCTCTCCGCAGGGTCAGAACGAGAGCAATTGGCGGAGGGCTTCGCAGATGGATTCCGGGGTGGGGCGATGGGAGGCCCACAGCTTCGGATGGTAAGGCACGGGCGTGTCGCGGGAATTGAGGCGCTGCGGCGGCGCATCTAACAAATGAAAGCCATGTTCGCAGACGCGGGCGACGACCTCGGCGGTCACCCCGCCCCACGGGAATGCTTCGCCCAGAGCGAGCAATCTGCCGGTGCGGGCGACCGAGGCGAGGATGGTATCGAGGTCCAGCGGTTTGACGGAACGAAGATCGACCACCTCGATTTCCCAACCGTCGGCTTGGAGGCGATCGGCGGCGCGCACCGCTTCGTGGACCATGGCGCTGTAGGCGACGACGGTGGCATGTTTGCCGGGCCGGGCGATGCGGGCCTGGCCGATGGGCAGGTGCTCGTTGTTGATGGTTTTGGCCTTGAGCCAGCGGTAAAGGAACTTGTGCTCGCAGTAGATGACCGGGTCGTCGAGGGCCACCCCATCGATGAGCATGTGGTAGGCATCGGCGACGGTGGCGGGGGTCAGCACGATGAGCCCGGGGTATTGGGCGTAGATGCCTTCCATGTTCTGGCTGTGGAACGGGCCCGATCCGGGCGTGCCGCCGGAGGGCAGGCGCACCGTGATGGGAATGGGCACCCCGGTGCGGTAAAAGTGAGTGGCGGCTTGATTGACAATTTGGTTGAAAGCGATCGCCGAGAAATCCGCGAACTGCATTTCGACGATGGGCCGCAGGCCTTCGATGGCAGCGCCCACCGCCAGGCCGATCATGGCATCCTCGGAAATGGGACAGTCGAACACGCGATCGGGAAACTGCGCCGCCAGGCCTTTGGTGGCCTTGAAGGCGCCGCCAAAAACACCGATGTCCTGGCCGTAAAGAAACACGCGCGGGTCCTCGCGCAGGAGCTTTTCCTGGGCGGCGCGGATGGCGTCGATGTAGGTCACACTCACTGGCTGATAGGGAAGCGGGTGGAAAGTGCCGTCCAATCCTCGCGGTAGGGATCAGGCGGTGCCTCTTGCTGGGCTTGGGCCACCGCCCGCTGCACGTCGGCGGCGTATTGGTCCTGCCAGCCGGCGATTTCGTCTGCGCTGGCAACGCCGTTGGCTACGAGTTGGCGCGTCGCCACCTCGATGCAATCCTGGCCGTAGTGGCCGTGGCGGAGGGTGTCGGGAACGTAAAACGCGTCGTCGTGCTCGCCATGGCCGGCCAACCGCAACAAGTGCGCCACAATCATCTGCGGTCCGTCGCCGTGGCGGGCACGCCGCACGGCCTCGCGCAGCACCGTCGAACAGGCGATCAAATCGGTGCCATCCACCGACCAACCGCGAAAGCCGTAGCCGCGGGCGCGTTCGACCAGGTCGCCGCAGGCAAACTGCCGGTTATTGGGCGTGGAATAGGCAAATTGATTGTTGGCCACCACCACCACCAGCGGCAGCTTTTCCACGGCGGTGAGGTTGAGCGCCTCGTGAAAGGCACCGGTGGAAGTGGCTCCGTCACCCATGCTGGTGGCACCCACCACGCCCTCCAACTGGCCCTTGAGCCGCTTGGCGAAAAGCATCCCGCTGACCACGGCAATCTGCGCGCCCAAGTGGGAAATCATGGCTGGCATGCCTGCCTGCGGTCGGCCGCGGTGGACGTTGCCGTCGCGGCCGCGCATCGGCCCCTGCGCCGAACCGAGGTAGGTGCGGGTGCAGTCGAGCAGCGACTCGCCAAAGGCGGTGCGGCCGGCCTGATCGCGGATCAGCGGGCAAAACACATCCGTGCCGCGGATCAAGGCGGTGCCCAGCGCGGCGCTGACGGCCTCCTGGCCGCGCCCGAGGTAGACGCCGCCAACGATTTTGCCCGCCTTGTAGAGGCTGGAGAGTTTGTTTTCCAAAATCCGCGCCAGCAACATCGATTGAAATGCGGACCGGAGAAACTCCCGGTCAATCGCAAATTTTTCGGTGGAGGCAGGCAGGTCCAAGGTCGGCACAGGCGGAGCATAAAACGATGCGGGCCACGCCTGCAACCGCATTCCATCCGCGTCACGAATTCCTTCGGTTCCACGCCACCAAATCACGATAGCTCACGCCCGAGCCGCCGAAAATATCCAGCGCGCTGCCGACTGTGACGTCCACCCGGCCGTGGCCGGCTTGGTCCACCAGGCGCACATCGGCGAGGCTGGCCGCCCCGCCGGCATAGGTGACCGGCCGTTTTCCCCAAGTCCCCAACAAGGCGACCAGATCGGCGTCGATGCCGCGGCACAGGCCTTCCACATCGGCGGCGTGAATCAGGAATTCCGCGCAACTGGGGGCAAAGCGGTCGAGCGCGGCGTGATCGACGGTCACATCGGTGAGGGTTTGCCAGCGGTTCATCGCCACCGTCCAGCCATCCGCCGTGCGGCGGCACGATAAATCGATGACGAGGCGCTCACGGCCGACGGCTTTGACCAGGGCGGCGAGCGCGTCAGGCAGATGGCGGCCCGCCGCGTCGAACAACGCCGAGGTGACGATCACCTGCGATGCCCCGGCATCCAGCCAGGCAGCGGCATTGGCGGCATTGATGCCGCCGCCGAGTTGCAGGCCGCCGGGCCAGGCGGCCAACGCCTCGCGGGCCGCGGCGTCGTTGCCGGGGCCGAGCTTGATGACGTGACCGCCGCGGAGTTCATCGGCGCGGAACGTTTCCGCAAACCAACCGGCCGGGTGCTCCGAGACAAAATTTTCCACCGGCGCGCTACCATCGTCGCGCAGGCTGCCACCGACGATTTGTTTCACCCGTCCTTGGTGGAGGTCGATGCATGGGCGGAAGCGTGTCATGGGGAATGCAAAATCCTTACTACTTGTTGATGGGTTTACAGGTCGGCCACCAATGGTCAAATCGGGCGTTTTTCAACCACGGATTACACGGATTGAAGAGGATTTCACGGATAAGATGACTTCTCTCTACTAAACTTCCGGCTCGCTCTAAAGGACAATGCCCTGAAATCCACAGCTCTTTCATAATCCGTGTAATCCGTGTAATCCGTGGTTTCTTTCCAATGCTACCCCTCAAGCCCCGGAATCGGTGGTTCCTTTCGTCAACCGCCCCTCGGTGCCGAGTCGTGCCTCCAGCAGATGGTCGACGTGCTTGGCGAGCATGTCTGCTTCCAGATTCACCGGTTGGCCGACCCGCGCGGCGTGCAGGTGGGTTTGCAGCCAGGTGTGCGGCGTGATCCAAAAAATCGCGGCGGCCGGTGCCAGTTGCGCGATGGTGAGTGAAATGCCGTCCACCGACAGCGACCCCTTGTCGATGCACAAGCGGTGGATGGCCGGCGGCAGGGACACCTCGAACACATGATCCTGCCCCTGCGCCTCGAGCCGGGTGATGCAGCCGGTGGCGTCGACGTGGCCCTGCACGAAATGGCCGCCGAAGCGGTCGCCGACTTGCAGGGCGCGCTCGAGATTGACCAGCGAGCCCTCGCGCAACGCGCCGAGGGAGGTGACGCGCAGCGTTTGCGCCAGCAGGTCGAAGGCAATGCCTTGCGGCAAAAGGTCCGCCACCGTCAGGCAGCAACCGTTGATTGCCACCGAATCACCGAGCGCCAACTCGCCGGCAAAAGGGATTTGCAGCACGAGCCGCGCCTGCTCGCCGCGTGATTCGAGGGCAATGACGCTGCCGGTGGATTCAACAAGACCAGTAAACATGGGTGGAGAAATGGAGGGGGGGTGAAGGGGCCGCCGGGGGGCGTTTGGAAAAGCCCAGTGTGCTTTCCCGCCCCCCGCCGGGCAAGCCTTGGTTTGGGGCCCTCACGGAGTGGCGGCTTCCAGCCGGCCAGGCCCATGGCAAGGTCTAGGGTAGCCGCTTGGCGACTGGCCTTGCACGTGGGCAGGGGGACAGTGCCCCCGCCCCTGTCCCGCTCCTTACCAGGCGTCGCCGAGGTGGTGGCGGGCGGCCAGATCCAGCAACTCCGGGCGCATCGGCCATTCGTCCGGGCGCTCGCTGGTGGAGTGGCGTTGGCTGGCACCTTTGAGGGGCATGCAGCCGGTGTTGTCGCCGATGAGGCGCACGGCCTCAACTTCCTCCGCGCTGAGGCGGACGTCCGGCAGGCGCGCGAAATCGCGGATTTTATCTTCGATCGGGCGGGCGGTGGTGCCGGCTTCCTGCATGAAGGTAGGCACCACGCTGTCCACGGCGGGGTGGCTGAGGTTCCAGATCGAGGCGAATTCCAACAACGTGAGCCCGTGGCGCTCCGCGATCGGGCGCATCCGCTCGACTTTTTCGAGGGCGTGGCCGACCCAGCCGTCGGGGCGGAACGTGCGATGATCGCCCGGCTTGAATTCATGGCCGTCGCTCAGATCGCCGTGAAACACGCCGCCGTAATCGACCACCCGGGTGAGCACCTTGACGCCGTGCTCGGCGCAGGCCGCCAGCGTCAAGCCGACCGGCCATGGCTCCAGAGGGTTCAAAATCAACATCGCCCAATCGATGAGCTCGCCAAACTTTTCGTAGCACCCGATCAAATCCAGGGTAAAGCCATTGGCGGGGCCCGGTGCGATGCCGAGTTGCCCGGCCAGGCCGGTGTCCTTCACGTCGCGCATCGCCTGCCACACCGTCTCGCTGGTGAACCCGGTATCATCCGGGTTGTGCAGCATGAGCAGGTCAAAGTGGTCGGTGCCGCAGCGTTCCAGCGAGCGACTGGTGGCCATCCGCACGTATGCCGCATAATCCGCCGGGCCGCGCAACTCCGGATCGGTGAAGCGCGGGTAGCCGCGGCTGCCCTGCCGTTGGCCAGCGTAAAAATCGTGGCCGATCATGCCCACCAGGCAGTAGCTGTCGCGGGCCACGCCCTTGAGCGCCTCGCCCAACAATTCATCCGCCTTGCCATTGCCGTACACATCGGCCGTGACAAAGGTGCGAATGCCCGCCTCGTACGCCGTGCTGATGCAGCCGATGAAGCGCTCCTCGGGCAGGGTCTCGCCAAAATGCATGAAGCGTCCGCCGCTCCAGGTGCCGTATGCTGTGGTTGTCAGGTTCATCAGGGAATTCAGGAGTGTTTTATCAGTGTCTCGCCTTTCCCTAGGGCCTCCGCCCGTTCAGGTCAACCGGAAGTGGATTTTTTTCCAAACTGGGTGGTTTGCCCAGAGGCCGCGGGCAGGCTGCCTGGTACTGTTTCGGTCCTGCAGCGGCTATGCCTATCTAAACTGACGGGTTGGCGGGCAGCACGATGCGGAAAGTGGCACCGATGCCATCGGGATTATTGAAGCCCTGGATGGTGCCGCCGTGGGCATGGACAATCGTCTGGCTGAGCCGCAGACCGACGCCCAGGCCATCGGTCTTGGTGGAGAAAAACGGTGTGAAGAGGCGGAGCATGGTCTCGGGATCGATCCCGCAACCGGCGTCGCGCACGCACAATTCGATGCTGTGATCGGCTAGCTGGCGGGTGGTGATGACGACTTTGCGCAGCTCCGGCGGGCAGTCTTTGGACGCGTCCAAGGCGTTGCGCACCAGATTGAGGATGACCTGGCTCATCTGCACCGTGTCGATGTGGGAGATCGGCAAGTCCTCGCTCAAGTCCACCATCAGCAGTGCCCGCTGGCTCGCCGCTTTTTGCTGCAGCAGCGGCAGCACCCCCGTCACGATGGCGTTGAAGTCGGTGGACACGCGGGTCGGTTGCATCGGATTGGCAAGAGCGCGCAGGTGGACGACGATGTCGCGCATGCGGGCCACATCGGCCTCCACATCGCGAATGATGGGCAGCACGTCGCATTGGGCCAACTCTCGGCCCTTGAGAGTGACCATGGCGGAGAGATTGGCCCCGATGGCGCTGAGCGGTTGGCCGAGTTGATGGATGATGCCCGCGCTGATCTCGCTGATCAGGGCGAGGTTCTGGACATGTGCCAGCTCGTCTTTCTGCTCGCGCAAGCGGTCGGCGGCCTGCCTGGCCTGGGTGAGGTCGCGCAGGGCGGTGATGCGGGTGGTGCGGCCCATCCAGGTGCCGTTGCGGGGGTGGATTTCAGCCGGAAACACCGAGCCGTCGGCGTGCAAACCCATGCATTCGTAAACCCTGCCGGGGTTTCTCTGGATGTTGTCGGCGACCAAGTCCCGCGACTCGGGCGCGATGAAATCGCTGATCGGCCGGCCAATCATTTGGGCCACATTACAGCCGTGGATTTCGCCCAACCGCTGATTGCCATCCAGCAGGATGCCATTCTCGGAAATGGCGATGCCTTCAAAGGAGGCCTCGGCCAATTGGCGGAAGCGCGCGGCTCCTTCCCTCAGTTCGAGGGTGCGCTCGGCCACCCGCAGTTCGAGGGAGGCGCTCCAATCCCGCAGCACCAGCTCGGCTTGCTTGCGCTCGGTGATATCGATCGTGTATCCGGCCAGCAGGGTTTTGGTGCCCAGCTTAATGGGAAATTTAATGGTGACAAAGTTGCGCCCTCCGAAGTCCTCGTCCAGTTGCACCATTTTGCCGCTGGTCACCACCGCCAGGTCATCCGCCATCATCCTGGCGGCGAATTCGGCCGGGAATAACTCCGTCATGCTCATGCCCGTCATCTCAGACCCCCGCACGCCGGTGAGATCATGGAAATTATCGCTGGCCTGCAGCACCCGGCTTTCGGTGGGCGTCACCTCCTTGATGTAGCTGTAAATCGGTGAGCAACGCATGAACAGCGCCAGCAACTCGTTGCTTTCACGCAGCTCCTCCTGGACCAGCGTGAGCTGAGTGAGGTCCACCTGCACCGACACCGCAACCTTGCCATGGACGGCGTGGTCGAAGCTCGCGGCATGCCCATAGGTGCGAAACACAGTGCCATCCTTGCGCACGGAATCGATATTCCCGCGCCACTCGCCGTTCTCTTCCACCGCCCGGGTGATCGGGGCGGCGACTTCCGCGGAACTTCCACCGAGCCCGCCGCGCGCAACGAGGATGTTGACGCGGCTCCCAAGCAGTTCGTCGGGGCCGTAGCCGAACATTTCTTCAAGCCGCGGATTGGTGTAAACGATGGCTTCATCCTTCAAGCGGACCAGCGACACGCCTTCGGCCATGTTCGAGAGCAACAGGGTGTGGAGACGGGTGATTTCCTCCGCCTGCTTGCGCTCGGTGATATCACTGAGCACGAAGCGCGATAAGAGCGCGCCGGAGGCATCCCGCGTGACGTTGCCCTCCAAGAGCACCCAGAACACCTTGAAGTCTTGCCTCACCATCCGCAGTTCGCTGGATTGCAACTGGTCGGAATCGCCGACTCGCCGACGACCCAAGTGGTAAGTGTCCTGATCCTCGATATAAACGAACCGGGAGAGCGGCGCCTTGACCAGTCCGCTGCGGGTCACGCCCAGCAGCCTGGCCGCAGTCAGGTTAGCCTCCAGAATCAACCCCTCCTCGTCGACGGTGATGTAGCTCACCGGTGCCATATCGTAGAGGTCGAAATAGCGCTCGCGCTCGGCGTCGAGTTCAGTTTGGGTCCGCCGCAACTCGTCATTCTGCATCTCCAACTCGATTTGATGGACCTGCAACTCATGGATAACGGTCTGGACTTCCGCCGCTGAGTACTCGGCGAGACCCCTCGGGGATTGGGCTAGCTGAGCTAGCGCCGCGCTGCGTAGCTGATCTTGTATAGTCATGTGTTGGCTTGCATCGGGCGCTCCGTGGTGGCAATGGCCTGCATCCGCCCGGTCTCGTCGACCAGCGCGGTGGCAGTCAGCCAGATATCGATGACGGCACCGTCTTTGGCGATGCGTTGGGTGTGATAGGGCGGGATGACTTCGGCGCGTTCCAGCGCCTCCATCCTGGCGCTCTCCTCGTCGCGCAGGGGCTGCGGGATGCGCTCGCGTGCATTGAGCCGCAGGGCATCGGCTTCACTCCAGCCGTACATCCGGGTTGCACCCGGGTTCCAGGCGATGATGCGGCCGTCGATGTCCTGCACAGTCAGTGCATCGTGGGCATCATGCACCACTGCGGCGAGACGCAGCAAGCCGTTGACGGCTTTGCGCAGGGCCGCTTCGGTCTGCTTCAACCCGGTGACGTCCACAAAGGTGAGCACCACCCCTTCGATCACGTTGTCGAGCGTGCGATACGGCTGGATGCGCAAGCGGTAGTCCCTGCCGTCTTGCGTCTGCACATCCACCTCGCGGGTCACCAGCGTGGCGAGCACCTCCTGGGCGTCGGCCACGAGTTG
>CAIVSK010000412.1 GCA_903908495.1 Akkermansiaceae bacterium | reverse complement strand
CGGCCGCGCCAGTGTGCGGGCGTAGGAACATGATTGAGCCACTGGAGCGGGACGTTTAGTTAACGCTTCATGCAAACGTCCTTGCCCCGTCTTCTTCCCGTCCTTTGGGCCGCGGTCTCCCTCGCAGCCGCGCCGGTGCCCACGCCGGACAAATTCGCGGCCATCCCGGAGCGGATGCAGGCCTTTGTCGACCAGGGCGAGGTCTCCGGTGCGGTCATGCTGGTGGCCACGCGGGATCGCCTCCTGCATCTGTCCGCCATCGGGCAGAGTGATCTCGCGAGCGGCCGCAAGATGGAGACCAACGATTTCTTCTGGATCGCCTCGATGACCAAGCCGATGTCCGCCGTGGCCGTGGCCATGCTCGTCGACGAGGGCCGGCTTGGTTTCGACGACCCGGTGGAGAAATACCTGCCGGAGTTCCGCAACCTCTGGGTGGTCAAGGAAGAGACTGCTGAGCGGCGGGTGCTGGTGCCGGCGGCGCGCCCGATCACGCTGCGCGACCTCCTGACTCACACCAGCGGTCTGGGCGAATACGTCGTTTATGGCCCGCATTGGACGCTGGCCGAGATGGTGAAATCCATGACCCGCGAGCCACTGAAGTTCCAGCCCGGTACACGGTGGAGCTACTCGACCGCCGGCGTCGACACGCTGTGCCGCGTCGTCGAGGTGGCCGGTGGCGCGCCGTTCGCTGAGTTCATGCAACGGCGGCTCTTTGATCCGCTCGGCATGAAGGACTCAACCTTCTGGCTCACACCGGAGCAGGAAAAACGATTCGCCACGAACTACCGGCGCAGCCAGGAGACCGGAAAACTCGAGCCGACGACCATCTATTATATGTACGGCGGGGCCGTGACGGACCGGGAACGCCCGCCGCTCGGTGGCGCCGGCCTGTTTTCCACCGCAGGGGATGTGGCGAAGTTTTACCAGATGATGCTCAACGGCGGTGAGGCGAACGGGAAGCGCCTGTTGAAATCCGAGACCGTGGCGGAGTTGACCCGCGAGCAGACCACCGGGATCAAGGCCGGCTGGGTGCCCGGGTCCGCCTGGGGTCTCGGCTTCGGGCTTGTGAAGGAGCCGCAAAGCGCCACCGCGATGCTGTCGCCCGGCACGTTCGGCCACGGCGGCGCCCACGGCACCCAGAGCTGGGCGGACCCGCGGCGCGGCGTCATCTACGTTCTGATGATTCAACGGGCCGGCCTGCCCAATTCCGACGGCTCCGATCTGCGCCGGGTTTTCCAGGAAACGGCGGGCGCCGCCCTCGGGCCGTAGCCTGTTTTTGCCGGTTGCCATCCAGAGTCGGAAATGACGGATTCAGAAGCCATGAAGCCAGGATTTCGTTTTCTTGGTTTCCTGGCTTCTGAATAGAATTTCCCATCATGGCCTCATCTCCCGACATCAACATCGATTACGTGGCGAACCTCGCCCGGCTCGCGCTCACCGATCAGGAGAAGGAGACTTTTTCCCGGCAGCTCAGCGACGTGCTCCGCTACATTGAAAAACTCGGCGAGGTCGACGTATCGCAGGTCGAGCCGACGGCGCACGCGTTTCCCGTCTCCAACGTCTGGGCCGACGATGTGCCGCAGCCCGGTCTGCCGGTCGACGTGGCGCTCCAGAACGCCCCCGTCCAGCGTGACAACATGGTCGTGGTTCCCGTGGTGGTGGAATGAGGGCAATCAGTAGCGAGTAATGAGTAGCGAGTAGCGAGCATGGCAGACAAATCCCAGTCCTTTCGCGATGTTATCGTCTGGCAAAAGGCCCATGCGTTCGCGTTGGCTATCTATCGTTGCACCGAGGCCTTTCCCAAGCACGAGCTTTTCGCGCTCACCTCGCAACTCCGCCGCGCCGCGGCCAGCATTCCTTCAAACTTCGTCGAGGGTTTTCGCAAGCGCACAAAACCCGACAAGCTCCGTTTCTACAACATCGCTCAAGGCTCTGCCGACGAGTGCCTCTACCAATTGATCCTCGCCCACGATCTCCGATACGCCGACACGACGTTGCTCCAAGCAGACCTTGAAGAGATGTCTCGTCTGCTCCAAGGCTACATCAACGGTCTCGAACGCGATGGCCCCTGATCTACTCGCTACCCGCTACTCACTACTCGCTGCTCTCCGAAATGTCCTCCGATCTCATTTTCAAATCCGCCGCGGAACTTGCCGCATTGCTCGAGGCGAAGG
>CAIVSK010000411.1 GCA_903908495.1 Akkermansiaceae bacterium | reverse complement strand
TGCGGGTCTCCGAATGCCTCAACATCACCATTCACGATATCCGTGGCGACGAAGGCAAGTTATGGATCCGCCAGGGCAAGGGCGGCAAGGACCGGATGGTCCCGCTGGCCCCTACCATGGTTGAGGACTTGCGCCTCTATTGGGCCTTCCACCGTCATCCGGTGCTGCTCTTTCCCAACGTGGGACGCGGTCATTGCACGACGGAGAAAGTCGCCGCCCGGATGCGTGCGGCAACAAGTCCGATGCCCATCAGTTCGCTGCAAACCCTGATGGTTCAGGCCCGCCGGGTCCTCGGCCTTCAGGAGGCCTCGCTACACACGTTGCGTCATTCGTTCGCCACCCACCTGGTCGAAGCCGGAGCCAGCCTGCACACGGTGCAGGCATTGTTGGGACACAAGAACATCAACACCACCATGGTCTATCTGCATCTGACCCACCGCAGCGAACTGGACAGCCGCAACCTGGTCGACGAACTCTGCCGCAACCTGCCCCGATAGACAACGCACCGCCCGACGCATGAGTGCCACGGTCATCGAGGTGCTGCGCCGCTTTCTGCCCGACTTCCTGCGCAAAAGACCCGCGCTGGGAAAGGCCAGGCGGCGTGCCATCTGGGCCATCACCCATTGCCGCACCGCAATGATGGGCGGGCACCTTGATGCCTGCGAGCAAGGCTGCACCCGCGAGTTCCACTTCCATTCGTGCAACCACCGGAGTTGTCCGCAATGCGGCAGGCAACACACGGCGGAGTGGGTGGAGCGCGAATTGGGCAAGCGGGTGGGAGCGCCGTATTTCATGGTGACCTTCACCCTGCCGAAGGAACTGCGCGGGTTGTTCTTCACCGCCGCGGCCAAGGAGATATATGATGTCTTGTTCGCCTCGGCCGCTGCGGCATTGTCGGAGACGCTGACCAACCCCCGTTGGCTGGGCGCGGTGACGAGTGGTATCACCGCCATTCTCCACACTTGGAATCAGCGGCAGCTATTTCATCCGCACCTCCATTGCATCGTGCCGGGGGCAGGCCTCGATGCATCTGGCCGCGTGGTGACGGTGAAGAACGCGAACTTCCTGGTGCCCCAACCGGTGTTGCGGCGGGCATTCGGCAATGCGTTCCGCGAGCGACTCGCCGCTGTGGAGGCCGAGCACGGGCCGTTCCAGATAGATAAAAGCGTCTGGGAAAAAGACTGGGGCGTGCATCTGCAGGCCTTCGGCGATGGCACGCGGGCCATCCAATATCTGGGAGCCTATGTCTGCCGCGGTCCCATCGGCGACTCCCGAATCATCGGTATCGACAATGACAACGTGTCGTTCCGGTGGAAAGACCGTGCCAACAGTGACGCGCCGCGTGTGGAGTCAATCAGCGGTGTCGAATTCGTGACCCGATATCTGCGTCATGTCCTGCCCAAGGGAATGCGCGGGGTGCGGCAGTACGGGTTCCGCCATCCGGCGGCCAAGGCGAAGCGCGAGAAAATCGCGTTTCTGACCGGACGCCCGTTGCTCATCGGCGCGGCGGCCCTGCCACCGCCCAAGCCGGAGCGCCCGCCAAAGATATGCTGATGCTGTGGCAAGCCGTTGTTGTTCGTGCGCAAGATTGAAGCCCCCTGGGAGGCCGCCCGCGAACGCAAGCGTGCCCGTGCCCGGCCGCCGCCCACCCCCCTGTGCCGGCACCCGACCTCATGATGCCACATAATA
>CAIVSK010000410.1 GCA_903908495.1 Akkermansiaceae bacterium | reverse complement strand
GTCCTTCTGGTCCTTCTGGTCCTTCTGGTCCTTCTGGTCCTTCTGGTCCTTCTGGTCCTTCTGGTCCTTTTGGTCCTTTTGGTCCTTTTGGTCCTTTTGGTCCTTTTGGTCCTTTTGGTCCTTCGGATCCTTCTGTTGCTTCTTCTTCAGCTCCTGAAGTTTTTTTTCAACCAGGGTCTGGTTATAGCGGGCGTCCTCATCGGCGCCGTTGAGGGCCAGCGCATCGTGATAGGCTTTGAGCGATTCCTCCCATGTCTTGATCGTCGCTTCCGGGTCTTTTTCCGCGGTGCCCTGGCCGGTTCGATAGAGGGAATTCCCCAGATTGTAATACGACCGTTGTTGCAGCGCCAGGTCCGGCGTGTGCAATGAGGCGCGCAACGATTCGGCCGCTTTGGCAAAATCTCCTTTGGTGTATAACTCAGTGCCCTGATTGTAAACCCGTCGCGGGTCCGGCACTGCGGTCGCCGCCTCCGCAGCGCGACTTTGCGCCAACGAGCAAGCCAGCAAGCCGCCAACCACGACGCTCGTGGCTTGGCGTGCGCCAGCGGTTTTCCTTGCCGCCGATGGCAGCGGTCGGGGCAGCTTCGCCCTTCGCCGTTCGCCGATGAAAAATTCCACCAGCCACAGCGCGAGCGCGGCGCCCAGCGGCCATTCGAAGCGCTCCAACGGGATGCGCTCCATCCGTTGGTTCAACTCGCTTTGCGGCACCAGCCGCAGCTTTTCCTGATAGATCGTGTCGAGCCCCTCCGCGCCGCGGCCCAGGGCCACGTAGAGCCCGCCGGTGTCGTCGGCAATCTTGCGCAGGGTGGCCTCGTCGAGTTTCGTTTTAACCACCTGGCCGGCGGCGTCGCGGACGAAGTCGCTGCGGCCGTTGGCAAGGTGCAGGGGAATGGTGGTGCCCTCGCTGCTGCCAACCCCCACCGTGTAGATCGCCATGCCCTTTTTGGCTGCGGCCTTGGCTGCATCGATGGCCGAGCCCTCGAGGTCCTCTCCGTCGGTTAGAAGAACCAACACCCGGTGGTTGTTGCCGCTTTCATCGAAGAGCCGCTCGGCTTCGTTGATCGCGCTGGCCAGATCGGTGCCTTGGCGGGGGATGATGTCGGTATCGAGCGCAGTTAACGACTCGCGGAAAGCATCGTAATCGAGTGTGAGCGGACACAGCGCAAAGGCGCTGCCGGCGAATGGAATGAGGCCGACCCTGTCGCCGCCGAGGCGGGCGACGAAGTCGAGAATGCCGAGGCGCGCGCGCTCCAGCCGGCTTGGTGTTAGGTCCTCCGCCAGCATGCTGCGCGAGGTGTCCACGGCGAACAGGATATCGATTCCCTTGCGCTTGACCTCATGCCACTCGTAGCCCTTTTGCGGGCGGGCGATGGCGACGAAGGCCAGCGCCACGGCGAGCAGCCACAGCCCGCGCTTGAGGCTGCGCAGGCGTGGCGACACACCGCCGCTGAGCCGCTGGCGGAACCGCGGATGGATCAACTGCGCCAGGTCGCTGTCGCGGCGGCGGTCGCAGCGCCGGAACAAGGCGACGAGGCCGGCGCACACGACGAGGCCGGCGCCGATCCAGACGGGCTGGGCGAAGTGGAGGGCGGAGTCATCCATGGGGCGACGGGGGCATGATGATAGTTGGAAAAATCACGGCAGGCGGCGGAAGCGGGTTTGGCTGAGGACAAGTTCCAGCAACAGCAGGGCCACTCCGGGCCCGAGAAAATACAGATAGAGCTCGTCGTATTGCTGGTATTTCTTGAGCTTGCGGGTGGTGGTTTCCAGCTTGTTGATCGATTCGTAGATGTTTTTCAACGAGTCGGTATCCGTGGCGCGGAACGTCTGGCCGCCGGTGGCCGCGGCGACCTGGCGCAACATCTCCTCGTCGATTTCCACCTTCATCGTTTGCAGGTGGGTGCGACCGAATGCGTCCCGCACCGGCACCGGGGCCTCGCCGCGGGTGCCCGCGCCAATCGTGTAGATCTTGATGCCAAGCGCCTTGGCGGCTTCCGCGGCGGTGAGCGGATTGGCCGCCCCGGCGTTGTTCACCCCGTCGGTTAGTAAGATGATGATGCGTGATTTGGCGGCGGAGTTGCGCAGATGATTGACGGCCGAGGCGATGGCCGAGCCGATGGCGGTGCCGTCCTCGACCTGGCCCAGACTCACCCCGGCCAACCGCTTGGCCAGAAACTCCTGGTCCAGCGTCAGCGGGCTCACCAGATACGGCCGCGCCGCGAAGGCCAGCATGCCGATGCGGTCGTTAGGCCGCTCGCCGATGAATTTTCCGACCACCTTCTTGACCACGGCAACCCGGTTGGCGGGCTTGCCGTCGAGGGTGAAGTCGAGCGCTTCCATCGAGCCGGACACGTCGAGCGCGAGCATGATGTCGATGCCGCTGGCCTCGACGTCGGTACTACCCCGGCCAAGGCGCGGGCGGGCCAGCGCGACGATGACCAATGCCAACGCGAGCAGGCCGAGAAAGGCGAGGAAATTGCCGACTTTCGAGCGGGGACGGGCACCGACGTGGATGGCATCATCGGTGGAGGGCATGCGCACCGCGACGGTTTGGCCCCTGCGGCCTTTCCACACTGCCAGCAGCGGCAGGCAGAACAACAGCCACAACCACTGCGCGTGAACAAATTGAAAACTCTCGGTCATGGGGTGACGGGCCGGGGTTTGGAGTTAGGGACGGGCGCGGCGGTGACGGTGACGAAGCCGCGCGCCGCTTGGAGGAGTTCGGCGCGCTGGCTGGCATCCAGGTTCAAGGCCGCGAATTTCGCCAGATCGCAGGCTTTCAAAAACGTCCGCAAGTGGTCGCTTTCCCCGCTGAGCGGAGACGCCGTGGCGCTGGCGAGGTCTCGAAGAAACTCCTCGGTGGTGCGGCGCGGTGCCGCCAACCCGAAGCGATCGGCGATGTACTGGCGGATCGTCTGCGCCGCGCGGTTGGCAAAGGCTTCCGCTACCATCACCTCGCGCGACGCTTCGAGCTGCGCCAGCGCGGCGAGGGCGATTTCCGGCGGGCTCTTGCGGTGCTTGCGGCGGCGGTGCCAGAGCCACACGAGAGTGCCCGCTCCTAGCAGAATGGTGGCGCCGCCGAGGCCAAGCCACAACGTGGTGTTAGGCTTGGGCGGCTGCGGAATCTCTACCAAGGGCTTCGGCCCGCGGATGTCCTCGCCGGGGTCTGCGGGATCGGCCGCCTGGGCGGATAGATAGGCGGGCGTTGCCAGCATCAGTGCCAGCACCGCAGTGAGGATACCGCGGGCGATGGGAAGTCGTCGGATGGAGTGAGTCACTAACATTTATGCAAAATGTGTCAACCGGCGCGGTGGCGGCGTTTTTGGAAAAATCCCATCAGCTCGGGCAGCCAGTTTTGGCCGTTGATGCATTCCAGCAAATCCACGCCGAGCGAGCGGATGCGCGAGGCGGTGAGTTCGCGGCGCTGGCGGGATTGCTTGGCGTAGGCGTCGCGGACTTTGGCGCTGCCGGTATCGAGTTCGACGACTTGGCCGCTTTCAGCGTCCTCGAGGCAGATTCGGCCGATATTCGGCAGCGATTGTTCGCGCGGATCGGTGACCGACACGGCGATGAGGTCGTGGCGGCGGTTGGTGAGTTGCAGCTTGCGCCGCAGGTGGT
The DNA here is from genome assembly GCA_903908495.1 of Akkermansiaceae bacterium. GTDB lineage: Bacteria > Verrucomicrobiota > Verrucomicrobiia > Verrucomicrobiales > Akkermansiaceae > Luteolibacter. The sequence continues at coordinate 3,343 of CAIVSK010000410.1, read as the reverse complement.
TCAAGCGCTCGTCGAAGGGTGCTCCGAGGCAGAAATCCGAAACCAGAAAGATGACGGCCTTGCGATGCATCACGCGGTTGGCAAAATCCAAGGCGTGGGCGATGTCGGTGCCGTGGCGGCCGGGTTGGAAGAACAAGGTCTCGCGGATCAAACGCATGATATGCATCCGGCCCTTGCCCGGCGGTATATATAACTCGACGTCGTCGCTGAACAAAATCAGGCCCACCTTGTCGCGGTTGCGGATGGCCGAGGCGGCCAGCACGCCGGCGGCTTCGGCGGCCAGTTCGCGCTTGGAATCGGCCACCGAACCGAAATCCGCCGACGCGCTCACATCGATCATCAACAGGATCGTGAGTTCGCGCTCCTCGGTGAAAAGTTTGATATGCGGTTCTCCGGTGCGCGCGGTGACGTTCCAATCGATAGTGCGCACGTCGTCGCCCGGCACATAGTTGCGCACCCGGTCGAAGTCCATCCCCCGGCCCTTGAACACACTGGCGTAGCCGCCCGCCAGCGCATCATCGACGAGGCGGTTGGTGCGCACTTCCATGCGGCGCACGCGGCCGAGGATTTCCGCGGCACGGGCCTGGTCTTCAACGCTGATGGGCGTGCTGACTGTCGGCTGAATCATGGCACCGGCAACTCGTCGAGCAGGCGGGCGATGACCTGCTCGCTGTTGAGACCTTCCGCTTCCGCTTCGTAGGTGATGGTCACGCGGTGGCGCAGCACGTCCATCGCCACCGTCTTCACATCGTGCGGCGTGACATAGGAGCGGCCATTGAGAAACGCGTTGGCACGACTCGTCAGCGCCAGGTTGATGGTGGCACGCGGCGAGGCACCGACGCGGATGAGCGGGGCGATGTGCACGCCGAAGTCATCCGGGCGGCGGGTGGCATGCACCAGGCGCACGATATAGCGTTTGACCTTTTCATCCAGATAGAGGCTGTTGACCACCGTGCGCGCCTGCTGGATCGCCTCCAGGCTAACAATCGGCGCGGGCACCGGCATGTCCTCCGTGGTGCCTGCCAGGTCGAGGATGCGCAGTTCCTCGTCCTCGGTTGGATAGTCCATCACCACCTTCATCATGAAGCGGTCCAGCTGCGCTTCGGGCAATGGATAGGTGCCCTCCTGCTCCAGCGGGTTCTGGGTAGCCAGCACGAAAAACGGTGCGGGCAGCGCGAAGGTTTCCTCACCGATGGTCACTTGTTTTTCCTGCATCGCTTCTAGCAGCGCGCTCTGGACCTTGGCGGGGGCGCGGTTGATTTCGTCGGCGAGGATGAAGTTGGCGAACACCGGGCCGTGTTTGACGCGGAAGCGGGCCTCGCGCGGGTCGTAAATTTCGGTGCCCACGATGTCGGCGGGCAGCATGTCCGGGGTGAATTGGATGCGGTTGAATTTGGCGTTGACCAGCGAGGCGAGCGTTTTGAGGGCCAAGGTTTTGGCGAGGCCGGGCACCCCTTCGAGCAGCAGGTGGCCCTTGACCATGAGGGAAATGAGCAGGCGGTCCACCAGATCGGTCTGGCCGATGAGGTAGCGGCCGATTTCCGCGCGCAGGGGATGGATCCAGTGCGATGCCTCGGCCACCATGCTCTCGGCATCTGCCGGGCTGATCGGCGCTGGGGGGGGCGTTTCCATTCGGAGGGTCATGATTGAAGGATCGGTTGTTCTGGTTGGATTGGGAAGGTGCTCGGGGGTGGTGCCCGCTGCGTCGGAGGGTGCCAGGCGGCTACCCATACCAAGCGCCGGAATCCCCCGGACTCGTCTAAAATCCCGCCACAGAGCAATCCATGCGGAGGGGCGATCTGGGGCCGCGCGGATGGGGCACAGGCATGGACTGCGGTGGCAAGCGAAGCGCCACACCGCTTTGGCTCGATGCCGGCGGTGAGCGGCTTGAAAATGGCCCGGTCTGTCATCACGGTTTGGCTTTCCCGGTCGGGGGGATGCCTATCCGCGAGACGGCTTGGGGTGGTTGGGAACTCCGGAGCGCTGCCGGTCCAGCCAAAGCGGCGTGGCGGGCTCCGCCCCTTCGCGCCGCACTCCATGCATTGGCTTTCCCGGGCTTTCAAGGGGGCGTTAGGCGGCCTTTGCCGTTGCTGAGCGGTTCGCCGATGTCCCCGCTGTGGAACGGGGTGGTTAGAGGGTCCATCGGTTTGATGGATCCGTCCGGGTTGAACTCCATGCGGACCAAACACGTCTCGCGCTTGAAGCCGCTACCGTTGGGAATCGCATGGCGGTGGTAGGCCACATACCAGCGGTCGGTGCCGGGAATGTTCAGGACGCTGTGGTGCGCGGTCGCCACGGCGGCACCGTTTTTCTGCAACACGATGAAGTCCTTGGCCGGCGAAGTGACCGGCCCGGTGGGAGAGTCTGAGATGCCCCAGCCGACGCGGTAATTCGGGCTGCGGGCGTCGTCAATGGACCACATGAAGTAATACTTGCCGTGGCGCTTGAAGACCACGATGCCCTCGCGGAAGTCTTTGAGAAGAACATCCACCGGGTCGCCGTCGAGGGTGATCATGTCAGGCTTGAGCTTGACGACCTGCGCGCAGCGGCCGTTGCCGTAGTAGAGGTAGGCCTGGCCGCCGTCATCTATCAACGGATACGGATCGATGGGATTGATGTTGACCTTGCCTCCCTTCTGGATGAGCGGTCGCTCCAGCGCGTCTTTGAACGGCCCGGTGGGGGTGGTGGCGGTGGCAACGCCGATTTTGCCGTCACCACAGAAATAGAAATAGAATGTGCCGTTGCGTGCGACGCAATCGGGTGCCCAGGCCTTGATGTTGGCCCATTTCAGGTTGTGGGCGACGTCGAGGATCATGCCTTCATTCTTCCAAGTCACGAGATTTTTTGATGACCACACCGAGAAGTCGGTGGTCATCCAGTTCGGCTTGTCGGATGTCGGATAGACATAGTAGGTGTCGCCGAAAACGCGGATCGCAGGGTCGGCGGTGAAGCCGTCGAGGATCGGCTTGGGCGGGACGGGCTCGGCCGCAAAGCAGGCTGCGGCGAGGCCGAGGAGGAGGCAAACAGTGGAGATGGGCGCGGAGGATTTCATGGTGATGGTGGTGGCGTGGACTTGATCGGCTGGGTGCACGAGGCAAATCATGGATTGGGCCGGAGGCGGAACAGGCGGGCACCGTGGAAGGGGACTTCGGGAGCGAAGTCGGCGTTGGCGGGAGCGAGGGTCTTTTTCGCCCACAGATCGCGCACGCTCACCGGGCTGTTGAGGCCGAGTTCGGCGAGGTGCACGGCGACCGGGGCGCTCGCGTCTGCCGGCGCGCCCTTGGCTGCGTCGCGGGTGTTGAAAACGGCGAGGTACTTGTCGGCGGAGCCGGGTACATCGGCG
>CAIVSK010000409.1 GCA_903908495.1 Akkermansiaceae bacterium | reverse complement strand
TGCAATTCGGGATCAAGGGTGCTGGAGATTATTCCGGTGAATACCTCGTTCATGCGACCGACTGGGTGATGCCCGCCGACCTTGATGCCAGCCCCGTCTACGTTTGCGCCCCCAATTTCAACACCTCCGAGTTGAACGCCGCCCTCGGGGTCGGCGGATCGAGCGAGCTTTCCACCCTGACGCTGATGGGCGAGATCACTTGGGTCGATGCGGCTGGGAAACCGGCCTCAACGCGGACGTTCGACATCGTCATCGAGAACGATGTAAACCGTGGTACTGAGGGAACTCCTGTGACCATGTCCACTCCTGACGACTGGCTTGAGGCCCGCCGGCCGACCGCCATCAGCAGGACCGCCGGACAAGGACCGCCAGTTGACGGAGTGTTCGCCACCCTCACCGTGGACGCGCCTGGATCGAACAATTCGGTGCTGTACACCGCTGTGAACCAAGGGGTCGGCGGCAACTCCATCACCGTCGGCTACGCCGTCCCGTCCACCGTTGCCACCCCGCTCGTGACGGTGGTTGGAAATGCCATCACAGTCACCCCTGCTGCGAAGCAGAACATGGTGGTCAGTGGTGCGGGAACCGCGGCCGCCAACGGCACCTACGTCTACTCTGCCGCCATCTCGGGGTGGATCAACGGATCGTACAAGATCATCAGCACCGGAACGCAGTTCCAGATCGTCTACATTCCGACCTCAGCTATCCTGTACTCCGCGACGACCAACGTCACATGGCCCGACGAGGCAACCTACGCCGTCACGACCGGCACCGCCTCGGCACCGATGGTCACCGGAGGTTTCACCACCGCTGCCCAGGTCATCACCTTGGTGAACGCATCGACCGCCGCGTCACTTCTTGTCGTAGCGTCACCCTCTGGCACCGTCACCGGCACCGTCACCTACTGCGCCCCTGCTGCGCTTTCCGGCGGGATTGGAACGATCGGATCCTTGGGGCAGGAGTGCATCGTCGACCTGACGAACCTTTACGTTTGCACCAGATCAAGCCCCACGAAATGGATCGCTGTCCCGCCCACTGGAAACACGGCTCGGACTGACATCCCCCAGACGTTCGCAGGCGTGCAGACGTTCACCAGCGCGCCCGTGTTTTCCGCGATTCCACGAGTGAGCGTGTACCGAAACACCGGCACGCAAACATTGACGGCCGCGACCTACGACACCGTTGTTTTTGACGCCGAGGAGTACGACACCCAGAATAATTTTACTTCTAACACCTTCACCGCTCCCTACGCCTGCTATGTTAGAATCGTCGGGTCCATCTACATTTCAAGCGGCACAACGGGACTCGACGAGGTTGCGGCAAAGGTGAATGGGACTGTTGTCAAGCGGTGCCTCAGGACCTCGATTGCTGCGGGTTCGCTCGTCCCGTTCGCCTTCATGCTGAAACTTGCGGCTGGGGACGCCGTGACCATCGGTTACTACTCTCAATCCGGCTACCCGAAGACGATCACCGGAGGGCAAGCCATCACCTACGTCACATTTGAAGTTCTACCCTGACCCCGAAACGCCATGCCGCTCATCCCTCCACTGTCCCAAGCCGACCAGGATCTCGCCCTGCTCGTCGAACTGATCCTGCAAACCGCCGAGGCCGCAAACCACCTCGCCGCCACGCTGTCCCGCTGCAATGCCGGTTT
>CAIVSK010000408.1 GCA_903908495.1 Akkermansiaceae bacterium | reverse complement strand
GGCGTGGTCAGCCTGACCGGTGGCGGTAAGATCATCGGCACGGGCACCCTCAGCGGCACGGCATTCAACGTGCAGAGCGGCACCATCAGTGCCAAGCTGGCGGGCACCGGCGGCCTGACCAAAACCAACAGCACAGGCACGGTCACGCTGAGCGGAGCAAATACCTACGCCGGCCCCACCCAAGTCAACGAAGGCACGCTGCAAGCCACACAGGCGTTGTCGCTGCCGGGGCAGACGACGTCCGGGCTGATTCAGGTGGCTGGCGGCACCACCTTGCTGCTCAATGCCGGCAGCGCGGGGGAATTCGCCGCGGGCGACCTCGCCAATGTCCTGGCCAACGCCAGCTTCGCCGCCAATTCCACGCTGGGAATCAACGCCACCACGACGATTGTAGCGCCTGCCAGCTTCAACGGGGCATTCAACCTTAGCAAATCGGGCAGCGGCGCGCTGACTCTCACCGGGGCCAATGGTTACCTCGGCGGCACCACCGTCAGCGCCGGCACCTTGGTGCTCTCAGGCAGCGGCACACTCGGGGCCGGCACCGGCACGCTGACGGTGGACGGCACCGGTGCCATCGTCAGCCTGGGCACGACCAACCAGACGGTCGGTATGGTGACGTTGCGCAACGCGGCCCAGATCACTGGCACGGGCACCCTCAGCGCTCCGGCATTCAACGTGGAAAATGGCAGCATCAGCGCCAAGCTGGCCGACCCCGGTGCCGTCCTGACCAAGAGTACGCCCGCCACGGTGACGTTGTCGGGAGTCAACAGCTACGGCGGCGGCACCTTGGTCAAGGATGGCACCTTGACCCTGGGCATCGGCGGCGCGCTCGGCTCGACCAGCGGCACGCTCACGGTGGACGCCGCCACCTCCGGCCAGGCGATCCTCAATCTGGGTGGCACCAGCCAGACGGTGGGTGCGGTGAGTTTGCTCAACGGCGCACAGATCAACACCGGCACCCTCAGCGGCGCGTCTTTCTATGTTGAAAAAGGCACCATCAGTACCGCCCTGGCCGGGCCGGCGGCGACCCTGACCAAGGCCGGCACGGGCACGGTGAGCATGAGCGGGTCCAATACCTACGGCGGCGGGACCCAGGTCAATGCGGGCATGTTGCAAGCCGTGAAGGCGCTGGCATTGCCGGGCCAGACGAGCGCCGGGCTCATCGCGGTGGCCGGTGCTGCCACTTTGGCGTTGAATGTCGGCAGCGCCGGCGAGTTCACCGCGGCAGACATCACGAATCTGATGAACAACGCCAGTTTTGCCGGCAACTCGATTCTGGGGTTCAATGCGACGGCCGCTTTCACGTCGGCGGCGCCCCTCAGCGGTGCCTTTGGCATCAATAAGTTCGGCACCGGCACGCTGACTCTGAGCGGCGTCAACAGCCATGCCGGCGGCACCACGGTGAGCGGCGGAATCTTGGCCGTGAGCGGTGCGGGCACCCTCGGAGCGAGCTCCGGAAGCCTCACGGCGGATGGGGCCACCTCCGTCGTCAATTTGGGCGGCACCAGCCAGACGGTGTGGGCGGTACAATTGCTCAACGCGGCGCAGATCAACAACGGCACGCTCACCGGTGCGTCGTTCCTGGTGAAAAATGGTTCGATCAGCGCCAACCTGCTGGGGGCGGGCGTCGCCTTGACCAAGGACAGCGCTGCCACGGTGACCCTCAGCGGGGCCAACAGCTATGACGGAGGCGTCAACCTGCTCAACGGCGTGCTGGTGTTAGGGAGCAGCGCGGCCTTGGGCAACAGCGGCACCATCAGCTTTGCGGGCACCGGCAGCCTGCAATTCACTGCCAACAATCAGACCGATTACTCAAGCCGTTTCAGCAGCGCCGCCAGCCAGAACTTCAATTTTGACACCAACGGCCAGGCGCTCACCCTGGCTGGCGACCTGACCAGCAGCAGCGGCACTCTCACCAAGACCGGCTTGGGAACCCTCACCCTCAGCGGCACCAACACCTACTCCGGCACCACCACCATCACCGCGGGCACGCTGCAAGCCGTCAATGTGGCCTCGCTGCCGGGCCAAGCAATTGCCGGCCGAATCACGGTGGGCAATAATGCCACGCTGGCGGTCAATGCCGGCGGCAGCGGCGAATTCGCCACGCTGGACATCAACCGGCTGTTGGCCAATGCCACCTTCGGCAGCAACGCGACCCTTGGCATCGACACCAGCGACGGGCCATTCACCTTCAGCGGCTCGATCAATCAGTCCATCAGCCTGCTCAAACTCGGCAGCAACACCCTCACCCTTACCGGAGCCAATACCTACCGCGGCACCAGCATCGGCCTCGCCAACCAAGCCAACGCCGGCACCTTGATGCTCTCCGCCGCGGGCACCCTCGGCAGCGCCGGACCACTCGCGGTTTTCGGCGGCACCCTCGATCTCAATGGCACCACCCAGTCCATCACGAGCCTGACCCTGGGCGGCGGGGCGGCCGGCAGCAGCGCCGCAATCAGCATCGGCAGCGGCGAGTTGCGCATGGGTGACAACCTGACGTACCTAGCCGCCAACAATCCCAATGGCGCAACCCTCACCGGCACCGGCGGCAAGCTGAGCTTGTTCGGCGACCGTTCCTTCACGGTCGGCGATTCCACGGCGGCTGCCGCCGACCTCACCATCAGTGCCACCTTGCAAAATGGCGACGCCACGGCCCGCGCCCTCACCAAGACCGGAGCCGGCACCTTGCTGCTGGCCGCTGCCAACACCTACACCGGGGTGACGACCGTCAGCGCGGGCACCCTCCAAGCCGCCATCCCGAGCGCACTGCCGGGCCGGACGAGCTCGGGCAGAATCACGGTGGCCAGCGGTGCCACCCTCGCGATGAACGTCGGCGGCAGCGGTGAATTTGCCGCGACCGACGTCACCACGTTGATGAACAACGCGGGCTTTGCCACCTCCGCCGCCATTTTGGGGTTCGATACCACCAACGCCGCCGGCGGCACTTTCACCGCCCCCAACCTCACTGGCACCCGCAGCCTCGCCAAACTCGGCAGCGGCACCCTGGTTTTGGCTGGCACCGGCAACACCTACAATGGCAGCACCTGGGTGACGGCCGGCACCCTTCAAATAGCCGGCACACTGGGCAGCGGTGGTTTGGTGAGCGTTCCCTCCGGTGGCACGCTGGCCATCGTGGCGGGCGCCAGCGTCACCCGCAGCGTCACCGTCAGCGGTGGCGTGCTCAACCTCACCGGCACCATGGGCCCCGGCAGCACCCTGACCCTCACCGACGGCACGATCAACACGCTCGGCAGCGCCGCCACCGCCGCCGTCGTGACGCTGCCGCTGCCCACCACCACCACCATCGTCAACGCCCCCACCGGCCAGGAATTGACCGTGACGAACAAGCTGACCCAGACGGTGGGCAATGGCTACTACTTGTTCACTGCCGGTTCTCCGGCGTTCCAGGCGGGCGGCAGCAACCTCGTCAGCAATGTCGATAATCTCATCGTCAAGGGCGGCACCACCAAAATCGAGCGCTTTGTCACCACCCTGCCCGCAGGGCTGGAAGTGCGGGCGTGGGCGGCGCTCGACGGCCTGCTCGATGGGAGCACCTTCGACCAACCCGGCACGCCGACAAACAGCACGGCCGCCGGCACCATCGCCTATGCCACCGGGGCCATCCACACCGACGGCGGTGATTGGTTCACCGTCGCGGGCAGCGGCGTCACAACGGGGGCCCCCAGCGGATATGTGAACAATTTCACCGTCGAGTACCGCGGCAAACTCCACATCACCACTGCCGGCAACTACACGTTTGCGACCATCAGCGATGACGGCAGTGCCTTGTGGATCGACCCGGCCACCAGCAACCCGGCCCTCGCCGACGCCAATGTCCAAAACAACGCCTACCAAGGCATGACCCTGCGCAATTCGGCGCCCATCCCGCTGAGCGTCGGCGACCACGACATCATCATCCGGTACTATCAAGGCACCGGCGGTTCCGGCCTCTACGTCCAATGGGATCCGACCGGCGGCACCACTTTTGTCGATATTCCGGGCACCAACTTTACCCATCTCGTCCAAACCCTCGCCGTAATCAACCAGCCCACCACCAGCGTGACGATGGCGGCCAGCAGCACGCTCAACCTCGGCCTTGCCGGCAACGCCACCTTGGGCAACGTGAATCTGACGACCCCAGCCTCGACCCTGACTTTCCTGACGGCCACCAGCGTGAGTCTGGACAATCTGGCGGCCACCGACACGGCCGGCATTGCGGCCGGCCCGACGCTCTCTCTGCGCGGCGGCAACGTCACCGTGGCCGCCACCAAAACGTTGACGGTGAATCCGCCGCTCATCGATGGCACGGCGGCCACCGGGGTGAATAAGCAGGGCCTCGGCACCCTGATCCTCAGTGGTGCCAACACCTACAGCGGCACCACCACCGTCAGGAACGGCACCTTGACGTTGGCCGGAGCCAGTGCCTACACCGGGCCGACCATCCTGAGTGGCGGCACCCTCACGGTGACCAACGCCGGGTCCCTCCAGCGCAGCGTCGTGACCTTCGATGGCGGAATTCTGGATACCGGCGCACTCACCAGCGTGCCGCTGGGCGGCATCACCGCCAACGTGGACACCACCATCAGTTCCGTGTTGAGCAACATCTCAGGCTACCCGACATGGAGTGCGGCCAAATCCCTCACCTTCAGTGGGGCCATCACCCGCAGCCCGGGGGCCGCCATCAACTTCGGCACCACCGGCACCATCACTGGCAGCGCCCTGGGTACCTTGCTGGGAACCAACACGATCAACCCGTGGGCCACCTCCGGAGGCACCGATTGGGCGCTCTATGACGGCAGCAAAATCGTCGCCTACACCGGCTACACCGCCACGACCGGCACGGCCACGGCCCCCACGATCGCGACCTCGCCCAGCGCGAATTTCCGCGTCGACAACACCACCAGCAACAACGTGTCGCTGGCCGCCACCGGCATCATTGATATCAGCACCCTGGCGGTCAACGGCAGCACCGCCCGCACCATCGATCTCAAAAATGCTGCCACTCAAGGCACCTTGCGCCTGGGCACCGCGGGTGCCATCCTGCTGGCCGGCGGCAGTCACACCATCGGCGTCAGCGGCAGCGCCGGCACCCTCAGCGCCGGTGGCCCGTCCCTCAATACCGCCGGTGACTTGGCGGTCATGACGGCCGGCACCGCCACCATCAACTCGGTGATTGCTGATAATGGCAGCGGCAAAGTCAGCCTGACCAAATATGGCAGCGGCACCGTGACGCTCACCGCCGCCAATACCAACACCGGCGTCATCACCGTCGCCAGCGGCACCTTGAGCCTTGCCCACGCCGGCAGCACCCTGGCCGACTCCGCCGCCGTCTCAATCGTCAGCGGCACGCTCGATGTCGCCCAGGCCGACACCGTCGGCGCCGTCACCCTCGCCGGTGGCAGCATCTCCGGCGTCGCCACTCTAACGGGATCGTCGTACACCCTGACCAACTCGGGCAGCATCAGCGCGGTTCTGGCCGGCAGTGGCACCCTCACCAAGACCGGCGCTGGCACCGTCACCCTTTCCGGAAACAACACCTACGCCGGCCTCACCGACGTGCAGGCCGGTACCCTGAGCTTGGCAAGGGTCGGCGGCACCATCGCCAATACTGCAGCCGTCTCGGTCAGCGGAGGCACCCTCGACGTCGCCCAAGCCGACACCGTCGGCGCCGTCACGCTTTCCAGCGGCATCATCACCGGCGCGGCCGCTCTAACCGGCACAACGTACGCCCTGACCAACACCGGCACCATCAGCGCGGTGCTGGCCGGCACCGCCACCCTCACCAAGACCGGCAGCGGCACCGTCGTGCTGTCCGGCAACAACACCTACACCGGCCTCACCGACGTGCAGGCCGGCACCCTGAGCCTTGCCCGGGTGGGCGGCACTCTGGCCACCGCCCCGGTTTCAATCAGCGGCGGCACCCTCGACGTGGCCCAGGCCGATACCGTCGGCGTGGTCACACTTTCCAGCGGCACCATCTCCGGCACCGGCGTGCTAACTGGCTCGTCGTACGCCTTGACCAATACCGGCAGCATCAGCGCGGTGCTGGCCGGTATCGTCGTCCTCAATAAATCCGGTGCCGGCACCGCAATTCTAACTGGATCTAACACCTATACCGGCCTGACGACGGTCAGCGGCGGCACCCTGAGCCTCGGCAACCCGACCAACACGATCGCCAACACGGCGGCCGTCGCGATCAGCGGCGGCACCCTCGATGTGGCCAACCCGGATACCGTCGGCGTCGTCACGCTCTCCAGCGGCACCATTTCCGGGGCTGCCACGCTGACGGGATTATCGTATTCACTGACCAATACCGGCACGATCAGCACGGTGATTGCCGGCACCGGCACCCTCACCAAGACGGGGGCTGGAACGGCCCTGCTCGCCGCTGCCAATACCTACACCGGCACCACCACCCTGAGCGCCGGGGTTTTGCGGCTCAATAGCCCCACCGCCCTGCCTGGCGGTATCGCAAGCACCGGTGGCCTCAGCGCCCTGACCTTCAATGGCGGCGTGCTCGGCTTGGGCAATGGCAATTTCACCCGCCCCCTGACCGCCGCAGGCATAGCGGTTGGTGCCAACTTTGCCGGAGCGGGTGGCTGGGCGGCTTACGGCGCAGACCGCGTGGTCAACCTCGGCGGCGCTGCGGGCCTGGTGACCTGGGCGTTGGCGGGTAACGGCTTCAACGCTCAGACAGTCATTCTCGGGGCGGCGACGGCGACAAATTCCGTGGATTTCCAAAACCCCGTCGATTTGGGAACCGCCGTGCGCAGCGTCCAGGTGGACGACGGCAGTGCTGCCATTGACGGCAAAATGAGTGGCGTCCTGAGCGGGGCCGGCGGCGGCTTGGCCAAGACCGGCACCGGCACCCTGGTCCTCACCAACGCCAATACCTACACCGGAGCCACCAGCATCGGCGGCGGCACCCTGGCCTTGGATTTCAGCGTCACCAACCCTGCCACCGTCCTCAGCGCCAGCACCAGCCTCACTCTAAGCGGCGGCACCCTCGCCGTCACCGGCAAGAGCACCGGGACAACGGCCCAGACCCTCGCCGGCTTGACGCTCAATGTCGGCAATGCCGGCAACTCGGCCATTGCCGTCAATGCCAACGGCGGCGGCGGCACCTTGCTCACGCTCAACGCCATCACCCGCAGCGCCGGCTACATCGATTTCTCCCTGCCCAGCGGCACCCAATCCGCGACCAACGGCATCACCACCACCACCCCACTGGCCAACGGTATCCTCGGCAGCTATGCCACGGTCGGCAGCAACTGGGCCACCACCAGCGGAGCCAACATCGTCGCCTTGAGCACCTACACGGACTTGGCCGCCCTCGGCGGCACCCTCGCCAACAACTCAAGCACCAACGTCCGCATCAACAGCGCCGGCACCGGTGCCAACCTCGCCCTCGGCGCGGCAACCACCACCATCAACACGCTGATGCAAAATTCCACCACTGCCGCCACCGTCGATGCCGCCGGCAAAACCCTGCAAACCAGCGGCATCATGCTCGCCAGCGGCCAGGCCGCGCTGACCATCGGCACCACGGCCGGCAGCGGCGTCCTCACCGCCGCCACCGCCGGTGGCGAGTTGGTGCTGATAGATAACAATACGGCCAGCAGCCTGACCATCAACTCGAACATTCAAAACAACACGTCGGCATCCGCACTGGCAAAATTGGGTGCCGGCACCGTCGTGCTCACCGGTTCTAACACATACACCGGCGCGACCACCCTGAGCGGTGGCCGGCTCAGCATCGCCGGGGCAGCCATCATCAACACCACCAGCGGCGTGGCGATCCGCGGCGGGGAGTTCAACTATAACTCGACCACACCCTTGCTGCCTAGCATCTCCATCACCGGCGTCGGCGGCACCCTCAGCGGCACCGGCACCCTCACCCAATTGGTCACCATCCCCACCGGCAACACCCTCGCTCCCGGCAACTCGGTGGGCACCCTCACTTTCGCCACCGGCTTGACCCTCGCCGGCACCTATGCCGCCCAACTCGGCACACCCGGACCGCTGGCCACCCCCGCCACCGGCTTGTCAGACCGCGCGGCGGTCACGGGCAATTTGACCCTAACCGGCGGGATCCTCAGCCTGAGCGACAATGCCGGGGCTAACAGCCAGGGGACCGCGGCCGCCGGGGCCTACCGCCTGCTGACCTTCACCGGGACCCGCAGCGGAACCTTCGACGGTGTGATCAATCCGCTGAGTGCCACACTGCACGAGAGCGTGGTCTATCCGGCCACCTCCGCCAGTTCGGTGGACCTCTCGCTGTTCCGTCTGGCCACCGCCAACACCCTCACCACCCCGCTGAGCTTGGGAACGATCCACCAAGGGGCCGCCGGTGCCTACACCGCACTGAGCCTAACCAACACGGCGGCCAATGATGGATTCAGCGAAAAACTCAACGCCAGCATCGGCGCTGCCACCGGCGATGCTCTCGTCAGCGGCTCGTTCAGCCAGCTGGCCGCCCAATCCACTAACAACACCAGCCTGCTCGCAAGCGTCAACACCACCACCCCGGGCAACAAGAGCGGCTCCGCCGTCATCACCCTCAGTTCGGACGCATCCGGCACCAGCAGCTACGGCATCACCGCCATCGGCACCCAGACGGTAACCCTAACCGGCACGGTGTATTCCGGCCAAATGACCTGGAGCGGCGCGTCCGGCACGTCCTGGGCCACCAATGCCGGGTGGACCGACTCGCAAGCCGCCAGCGTGCACGCAGCCCCCGGATTGGATGCCAATTTCACCGGTGTGGACACCGCCACCTTCGGCAATACCGCCGGCAACGTGACCGTCAATCTCGACGGTGCGGCACCCAGCCTCACCGCGCTGAGCTTCAACAACACCGGCAGTTATACCATTGCCCAGGGCAGCGGCAACGGTGCCATCACCCTGGCAGGCAGCGCCCCGCTCATCACCGTCGCCGGTACCCACACCATCAGCGCGCCGCTCGCCTTGGCCGCCAACGCAACCCTCGCACCCACCAATTCGGGGGATGGCTTGACGGTCTCCGGGATCATCAGCGGCAGCGGCAGGAATCTAACTAAAACAGGTGCGGGCACCCTCACCCTCAGCGCCGCCAACACCTACTCCGGCACCACCACCGTCACCGCCGGCACCCTCGCCATCGGCGCGACCGGCAGCCTCGCCAACTCCGCCGTCACCGTCCAAACCGCCGCCACCTTGTCCGGCTTCGGCACCATCGGCGGCTCCACCACCCTCCAGGGCATCGCAGCCCCGGGCGGTGCCAGCGTCGGTATCCAGACGTTTTCTAACAGCCTTGCGCTGGCCGCCACCTCCCACATCCAGTGGCAGCTCAGCGATAACCTAACCACGGGACGCGGCACCACCTTCGATGGCCTCAACGTGAGTGGTGGCTCCTTTGGCATCACCCCCGGTGCCACCGTCGACCTGAGCTTCGGCGCTGCGGTTAATTTCACCAACGCATTCTGGAAAGCCAATCAAACGTGGACCCTGGTCGATCTGCTCAGCGGCGTCACCGGCACCGGCGGCACCGATCTGCTCACGTTAGGCACCATCACCGGCGGCAGCTACAGCAGCACCGCGGGCACCTTCAGCGTCGCCCGCGTCGCCGATGCCAACAGCAAACAGGACGTCGTGTTGCAATGGAGCGCGGCCACCGGCACCACCTCGCCCTACCAAACATGGATCGATAGTTACTCCGCCAGCATCCCCAATGCCAGCGACCGTCTGCCGGGTGCCGACCCCGATCACGACGGTGCCACCAACCTTGCCGAATTCGCCTTCGACGGAGTGCCCAATGTGAGTTCCAGCAGGGGCCTGATGTTCACCACCCTCAAGGATAACAACGCCGACGGCCTCAAGGAACTCACCTTCACCTGTGCTGTGCGCCGCTCCTCCCTCGCCTTCACCTCCAATGGCAATGGCGCCCAAACCGCCACCATCGACGGCGTGACTTATATCATCGAAGGGTCCACCACTCTAACCGGCACCTGGAACAGCCCGGTCACCTCCATCGGCAAGTCCGACAACCCGCCCGCCGGCAGCGGCCTGCCGAGCCTGGCCGCCAGTGCTTGGGAGTACCGCACCTTCTCCGCCTTCAACGGCCTGCCCGGCAAGGGCTTCATCCGCGCCAATGTCTCGATCGACTCGACCACCACCGCCACCCCGTTCCAAACCTGGATCGAGGGCTACTCCGCCAGCATCCCCAATCCCGCCGACCGCCTGCCGGGTGCCGACCCCGACCACGATGGCGCCACCAACCTATCCGAATTTGCGTTCGACGGGGTACCTAATGTGAGTTCCAGCAAAGGCCTGCTGTTCACCACCCTCAAGGACAACAACGCCGACGGCCTCAAGGAACTCACCTTCACCTGTGCCGTGCGCCGCTCCTCCAGCGTCTCCTTTTCACCTAACAGCGATCACGCGCAGACCGCCACCATCGACGGAGTGACCTACACCATCGAAGGCTCCACCACTCTAACAGGCACTTGGAACAGCACGGTCACCTCGATCGGCAAGTCCGACAGCCCGCCTGCCGGCAGCGGCCTGCCCAGCCTGGCTGGCACCGATTGGGAGTACCGCACCTTCTCCGCCTTCAACGGCCTCGCCGGCAAAGGATTCCTCCGCGCCAAGGTCACCCAACCGTAGTGGCCGGTGGCGGCCCGCCTGT
>CAIVSK010000407.1 GCA_903908495.1 Akkermansiaceae bacterium | reverse complement strand
TCCTTGATGATGGTCAGTACGCGTTCCTCGCGGGCGAGGATGTCCATCAAGTCCTTGATGTCGACGAGGATCGAATCATACTCGCCCTTGACCTTGTCGCGCTCCATTCCGGTGATCTGGTAGAGTCGGAGTTCGAGGATGGCGTTGACCTGGCGCTCGCTGAAGACGTAGCGCTCGCCTTGGATGGCGGCCTGGGAGCGGATGAGGATGCCGAGGGACTCGGCAGTGGCGACCGAGAATTGATAGGCGGCGAGGCGTTCGCGGGCCTCATCGCGGTTTTTGGAATCGCGGATGATCTTGATGAAATCATCGAGGTGGCCGAGCGCCAGCAGGAACGCTTCCAGCAATTCGGCGCGTTCCTCGGCCTTGCCGAGCAAATAGCGGGTGCGCCGGATGATCACCTCGCGGCGGTGTTCGATGTAGGCATCGATCGCCTCCTTGAGCGAGAGTTGTTTGGGGCGGTTCTGATGGATCGCCAGCATGTTGACGCTGAAGGACGTCTCCAGCGCGGTGAGTTTGAAGAGCTGGTTGACGACGACCTGCGGGCGGGCGTCGCGTTTGAGTTCGATCTCGATGCGGGTCTCGGCGTCGGAGAGGTCGCGCATGCCGGAAATGCCGGTGAGCGTCTTGTCGTTGACCAGATCGGCGATGCGTTCCTGGAGGGTGGCGCGGTTGACGCCATAGGGGACCTCGCGGATGGTGATGATGGAGCGGCCGTTCTCGTTTTCCTCGATCTCGACCTTGCCGCGCAGCCGCATGGAGCCGCGGCCGGTGCGGAAGTAGTCCTCAATGCCGCGGATGCCGCGGATCTCGCAGGCCACCGGAAAATCCGGGCCTTTGATATATTGCATCAACTCGGGCAAACTGATGTCCGGCTTGTCGATCTGCGCGCAGATCCCATCGATGACTTCGCCGAGGTTGTGCGGTGCCAGATTGGTGGCCATGCCCACGGCGATGCCGGTGCCGCCGTTGACCAGAAAATTGGGGAAGGCGGAGGGCAGCACGGTCGGTTCGTCCTGCGAGCCGTCGTAGTTGGGTTGGAAATCGACGGTGTCCTTGTCGAGGTCTTCCATCATCGCCATGCCCAGGTGGTGCAGGCGGGCCTCGGTATACCGCATGGACGCCGCGCCGTCGCCTTCAACCGAGCCGAAGTTGCCTTGGCCATCAATGAGCATATCGCGCATCGACCATGGCTGGCCCATGTTGACGAGGGTCGAGTAGATCGAACTATCGCCGTGGGGGTGGAAGTTACCCATGGTTTCGCCGACGATTCTGGCGCATTTCACGTGGGGTTTGCCGGGCGTGACGCCGAGTTGGCGCATGGCATAGAGCACGCGGCGCTGGGACGGTTTGAGCCCGTCGCGCACGTCCGGCAGGGCGCGGGAAATGATGACCGACATCGAATATTCCAAGAACGAACTGGAAAGTTCCTCGGCGACGTTGATCGGTTTGATGGAGTCTTGGGACATGGTGGAAAAGGCTCAGGCGCGGGACAGGGCGTTGGCGGAGACGAAAAGGTTAATCATGGGGATTGGGTGGAGGCGAGTCATAGACATCCTTGCGGTGCCCGACTCGGAGCAACACCACGCGGTCTGGATCGCCGAGAATGGCAAAAAATCACCCGCACGTCATCGACCCTCAGGCGTCGGAGACCGGCCAAGGTGCCGGCCAGGGGCTTGTGACGCTGGGGTTGGTCGCTGAGTTCCTCGGCAATAGCCATGGCCACTTGCAGACCCCGGTCAGCGCCGAGGCGCTTGAGTTCCTTGATGACGGGTTTTTTGAAGACCATTTTCACGCGTTAAGTTCGCGGACAACCGCGTCAAACTCGATTTCAAGCTCCGAGGAATGCAAGCGGTGTTTGGCGATTAGAAGGTCAGCCATCTCCTCGAAATAGAGTTCAAGGGCCTTTTGGAGATGATATGCTTGGCTCTGATCCGTCTCGCTGGCGATCGTCGAGAGGCGGCGTGCGATTGGGTCGGAGATAAGGACAGAGATGGTGGTACTCATACCTGAGGTTAAACTGGGTTGGAAAAGGGGTCAACGGTTCACACGTCAAGATTGCGGACATTCAGCGCGTTGTCTTCGATGAAGCGTTTGCGGGGTTCGACGAGGTCGCCCATGAGCACGTCGAACATTTTATCGGCTTCCACGGCGTTGTCCTCATCGAGGCGGACGCGGAGGAACTGGCGGGTGGCGGGGTCCATGGTGGTTTCGAAGAGTTGCTTGGCATTCATTTCGCCGAGGCCCTTGAAGCGTTTGATTTGGACGCCCTTGCTGGAGATTTCAAGCACGCGGGCGAGGATATCGCTGATGGAGAACAGCGGTGTGCCATGCTGCTTGTCGCCCTCGCCTTCAAGCAACTCGAAGAGCGGGGTGTCCTCGGAGTGGAACGTCGCGGTGGCGATGCCGGCTTCCTCGAGACGGGAAAAGATGCGGGCGATGGCGTGGCTCTCGTGGAGCTCGTGCAATTTGGCGCGGCGCGACGGGCCGCTGGAAGTGGCTAGTTCTTCGTCGGTTAGAATCTCGTCGAACAAGTGCAGGTCGCGATTTTCGGCGGCATAGGCGCGCAGTGCCTCATCATCGGCGAAGTAGAGGATGTTTTCGTCATTGCCCTCGCGGATGCGGACCATGAACTCGACGAGGTGGCCATCGGGGCGGCGGGCGGCGAGGTAATCGCGGAAGCTGCCGCCGTTGCCTTCGATGGAACGGGTGTAGCGGGACAACGAGGAGAGGGTTTCGAGAATGCCCTTGAGCTCATCCGCGGAATAACTCCGGGATTGGTCGTAGGTGCGCAGGACCACCTCGCCGGCACCGAGCTCGATGAGGATCTTGTTGAGCTGGTCGTTGTCCTGGACGTATTCGGCACGCTTCTTGCGGGTGACCAGATAGAGCGGGGGCTGGGCGATGTAGAGGAAGCCGCGCTTGACCAATTCGGGCATGTGGCGGCAGAAAAACGTCAGCAGCAGGGTGCGGATGTGGGACCCGTCAACGTCGGCATCGGTCATGATGACGACTTTGTGATAGCGGACCTTGGCGATGTTAAACGAGCCTTCCTGTTCGCCATCGCCGATGCCGGCGCCGATGGCGGTGATGAGGTTTTGGATTTCCCGGTTCTGCAGGGCGCGGTGGAGACGGGCCTTTTCGACGTTGAGGATCTTGCCGCGCAATGGCAAAATCGCCTGGGTGCGGCGGTCGCGGCCTTGTTTGGCCGAGCCGCCGGCGGAGTCACCTTCGACGATGTATAACTCGGATTTGGCGGGGTCGCGCTCCGAGCAATCGGCCAGTTTGCCGGGCAGGCCGCCGCCGGAGAGGGCGCTTTTGCGCACGGTTTCGCGGGCTTTGCGGGCGGCCTCGCGGGCGCGGGCGGCGTTGACGGATTTTTCGATGACCTTGCGGGCGAGCGACGGGTTTTCATCGAAGTATTGCATCAGGCCCTCGTAGACGATGGACGAGATGACGCCTTCGATCTCGGTGTTGACGAGCTTGTCCTTGGTTTGGGAGGAGAAGCGCGGGTTGGGCATCTTGACGGAGATGACGCAGACGAGGCCTTCCCTGACGTCATCGCCGGATAGCGCGGGATCCTTGTCCTTGAGGATCTTGTTGACCTTGGCGTATTGGTTGATGCCGCGGGTGAGGGCCGTGCGGAAACCCGTTAGATGGGTGCCGCCATCACCGTTCGGGATGGAGTTGGCGAAGCACAGGATCTGATCGTTGTAGGAATCGTTGTATTGGAACACCACGTCGGCAAACACATCGTCGGTGGTCTTTTTGCCGTCATAATCGAGGTCGATCTGGCGTTTGCCGTGGAGGATGACCGGATCATCATGGATGACGGTCTTGTTCTCGCCCAGCTGAACGACGAATTCCTCGATGCCTTTGGCGTAGAAAAAAGTCCCCTTCTTGGCGGACTCCGGCCGCTCGTCCTCCAAGTCGATGGTAAGCCCGGGATTGAGGAATGCGAGTTCCCGCAGGCGGGTGGCCAGACGGTCGAACTTGAAGTCAATGGTATCGACAAAGATGGTGGCGTCGGGGAAAAACGTGATGGTGGTGCCTGTCTTGTTAGGGTCCACTTCGCCGACGACGTGGAGCGGCTCGGTGGTCTTGCCGCGCTGGAAGCCGATACGGTGGATCTTGCCGTTGCGCATGATGTCCGCGCGGAACCAGTCTGCGAGGGCATTGACGCATTTGGCACCGACGCCGTGGAGGCCGCCGGAATATTTGTACGCCCCCTGGCCGAACTTGCCGCCGGCGTGCAGGTTTGTTAGGACAAGTTCGACTGCGGGCATGCCGAACTTCGGGTGCATGTCCACCGGGATGCCGCGGCCGTTGTCGGCGATGGAGACGGAGCCGTCGACGTGGATGGCCACCTTGATGCGGTTGCAATAACCGGCGAGGTGTTCGTCGATGGAGTTGTCCAGCACTTCGAAGACGCAGTGGTGCAGGCCGCGTTCATCGGGGTCGCCGATGTACATGCCCGGGCGCTTGCGCACGGCCTCAAGACCTTCGAGTTTATCGATTTGCGCGGCGTCGTATTGCTGCGCGGCAGCGACCTGGGTGGCGGCTTTTTGGGGCTCGTTCTGAGACTCTGACATAGGGCGGCCAAAGGCTTGTCAATTTTGGCGGTGTAAACAAGGAACTTCGCGGAAAAGCGCCTTATTTTTTCGTGAATTTCGGGCGTCAAACCCGCCCCGGATTTCCATCCCTCTGCGAGGTTGAGCTTGCGGGCATGACCCCGTAATCCGAAGTTCACCGAACCTTGGATTACAGGCTCAAGTGCAGGAGGTCGAGTTGCCAGGGCAGGAGCACGGCGGTGGGTTCGAGTTCGCCGGCGGCGACACCTTCGAGGGCCGCGCGTGAGGCGATGAGGGAGCCCTCGATGTCCAATTCGGTGGCGGCCTGATCGCGCACGCCAAGCAAGTGATCGACTTTGCGCTCGAAATCGCGGTCGCGTTTGCGGCGCTGGAGTTTGGCGCAGGCGGGCCACTCTGGCTCCGGCAGGGTCTCCAGGGTCTCACGCATCTGGTGGAAGCGTTTCAGGCGGTCCGGGCGGAAATGGCGGGGCAGGGCAATGGTCTGGCGCTGGGCCAAGGTGCTGCTCCATTCGATCAGATCGCGGTTGGTGGCGACCATGAACGACGGGCGGTCCCAGATGGCGGCCTCGTTGTCGCGCCAGAGCCAGAGGGCCCGCAAGCAGGCCAGGCTGCGCGGGTCGAATTTGCCAGCCCCTTGGATGCGCCACGCGTCTTCGCGTGAATCCTCCCGTTCAAAAACTTTCTTGCGAGCGGCATCGCAGCTTTGTTCGAACCAAGAATAACGGCCCTTGGCGTGGAGGTCTGCGACGATCATGTCACCCATCGGCAGGAGGTAGCGGACGTCGTTCAACGCGTACTCGACCATCTTCGGGGTTAGCGGGCGTTTCCCCCAATCGGCTTTTTGAGAGGTTTTGGATAGTTCGATGCCAAAATAATGCAGCACCAAATCGGCCAGACCGAAGCGGCGTCCGCCCAACAAGCGGGCACCGATCTGGGTGTCATAGACCTTGGCCGGCAAGGCACCAAATTGGCGCTTGAGCATGGTCATGTCGTAATCGGCACCGTGCATCCAGACCACCGCCCGCTCGAGAAAAGTGCCCAGCGCGGACAGGTCGTGAATGGCCAGCGGGTCCATCAGCAGGCAATCCTCACCTGCGGCGAACTGAATCAAGCACAGCGACTCGCGGTAGCGGTGCAGGCTGTCTGCTTCGGTATCAATCGCACAAACGGGAACGGCATCGCCGAGGCGGCTGGTCTTGAGGTAACTGGCAAGCGCCTCCGAGGTGTCGATTAAAGTCAAAGGCATGAACTGTCCGGGATGGCCGATTGGGTGAAGGTACCAAGGAGGCAATTCCAGTGGCCCGCATGCCGCGAACAACAGGCGTTGCCGACAACCAGGCAATTACAGCTCGCTGGGGATCGACGTGTCGGGAGCTTCGGAAATTTTAACCCGCAGGAAGCCGGATCCGGTCAGGTGATCGGCCTTGCTCTGCACCTTGATTTCGCCGGCTGGATCCGCATCGTTGGTCAGCTGCCAATCCGGATCATTGTCGCCAATGGTCCTCCAGCTCAGCATGTCCGTGCTGTACTCGTATTCGTAGGTGTGAGCCGGGGAGGTCATCACCTTGGTCATTTTGGTCTCCCAGTGGCCGGCAGTGGCTCCCGTGGTCGAGCGCACCGCGCGGCCCTGCACAAATGCGAGCTTGGGTGCTGCCGGGTGGGACGTGGCCAGCATCGGATTGGTTCCCGCCAGCCATTCCAAATAGTTGTTGTAGCCATCGCCATCGGGGTCAGCCGTTCTGGCTCGCATGGCGGGCGGGGTGCCGGGAGGAAAGCTGATGGCGGCCCAGCCTTCGTAGGTATTGACGAAGCGGATCGGCAGTTGGTAACTGCGGATCGAGGTGTCGGACGCCACCTTGCTGGTGGCAGCGGCGCGGACCAAGTCGAATTGGGCGACGGCTTCGGTGGGAGGGTTGGTGACGGCAACTTTTTGCATGCCCGGTGGCATGTCGAAGGTGGTGCCAATCGCCGACGCCATGAGGACCCGTGAAACGCCGGGTGCGACAAAGCCGGGAAACAGGGTTGGGACGGTCGCATCGACGTCGCGCAGAGGATCGCCGGGAAGCGGTGTGCCCAAGCTCAAAACCGAGAAAAACGTGCTGTCGGTGGCCGGGATCATGATTTCGACGCCGGTACCGCTCCATTCGAAAGTATTGAGCAGGCGTGAGTCGATTTCCACGAATCCATCCGCCGACCAGACGATCGGCAAGCCGTTCATCTTGGTAAAGCGGAATCCCTGGCGGATTTTGGTGTTGTTGATGTAATCGTAGCCCTCTGGGATATCGCGATAGATCACCGGGATTTTGACCGGTATGGTTGAATCCATCAACATCGGGAACAGAAACGTGTACTGACCGGGGATAACGGTACTCTCCATTTCGCTGCGCGAGTAAAACGCAAGCGGTTCGGAATACTTGGTGATCTTGTACTGGGTGACTGCGGCGGTCTGAATGTTGTAGTAAATGGTCGTCGTCCCATCGAGGAAGCGGCCCACACTCATGGGGAAGTTGCAGTACGGGTGGGAGTAGACCCCGCACAAGTCGGGGCGGTCTGGGGAGATCGCCACCGCCGGGACGATGGTCTTGACTTCCCAGTAGCTGAAGTCATCCCGCACGCCATCGTTATTGATATCGCCGCCGACCACATAACCGGTGGCGCCCAGCGGGCAAGGGGGGATGATCGAAGGTGGGAAATAGACAGGACTGGGGCCGCAACCGACAGTATCGGAACCGTCGACCAAAGACACGGTGAAACCACCGGGTTTGCGGAAGCTCACCGAACTCGGGCTTTGCCGGTATACCGCACTGGAGGTGACGGTCATAGTCAGCTGGCCGAAGCCGAGTGACGAACTGGCAAGCAACACCGCAGCGACGAACGTTAGTCTTTTATGGAGCTTCACAGGGGAAATATGGCGACCGCCAACAAGCGGTGCAAGGGAAATATCGTGGGGTGTTAAAAAAATCTGGCGTTGGCGGAGCCACGATTTTCAGACCACTTGGAAGCTTGCTGCCTGTGCCGGGGTCAGTTCGCGGCAGGTCCACGGCAACCCGTGGACTTGGAGGTCCGCCATGAAGGCATCCGGATCGTGTTGTTCGATGTTCCAGACGCCGGGTTTGCGCCACTCGCCTGCTAGAATTTGCTTGGCGCCGAGCATGGCCGGCACGCCGGTGGTGTAGGAAATGGCCTGCGAGCCGACCTCCGCGAAACACGCTTCGTGGTCGCAGATGTTGTAAATGTAGATCGCTTTCGGCTGACCGTCCTTGAGGCCGGTCATGACGTTGCCGATGCAGGTTTTGCCCTTGGTGGACTTGCCCAAATCGCCCGGATCGGGCAGCACCGCCTTGAGAAATTGCAGCGGCACGATTTGCAGCCCTTGGTAGAGCACCGGATCGATCCGTGTCATGCCGACGTTCTGCAGCACCTCGAGGTGTTTGAGGTAATTGGGTGAAAACGACATCCAGAATTGGGCCCGGCGCAGCGAGGGGAGGTGTTTGACGAGGCTTTCGAGCTCCTCGTGGTACATCCGGTAGATCTCGAAGGTGCCCACCGCCTGCGGGCAGGTGAACGCCTGATGCTGGGACATCGCCGCGGTTTCGACAAACCCTCCGCCCTCGTAATGGCGGCAGGGCGCGGTGACCTCGCGGATGTTGATTTCCGGATTGAAATTCGTCGCAAACGCCTTGCCGTGGTTGCCGCCGTTGACGTCGATGATGTCGAGGGTGTGAATCTCGTCAAATTGATGCTTGAGCGCCCACGCGGTGAACACGTTGGTCACCCCGGGATCAAATCCCGAGCCGAGCAAGGCCGTCAGCCCCGCCGCGGCAAAGCGGTCCTGATACGCCCATTGCCAGCTGTACTCGAACTTGGCCACGTCCTTGGGCTCGTAGTTGGCGGTGTCCATGTAGTCACAACCCGCCTCCAGGCAGGCGTCCATGAGCGTCAGATCCTGGTACGGCAGCGCCACGTTGATGAGCAGCTTCGCCCCCGTGCGCCGGATCAACTCCGCGGTCTGGCGCACATCGTCCGCATCGACCTGGGCGGTGGCCAGCTCGCGTCCGCTGCGTTGTTTGACTTGGGTGGCGATGGCGTCGCACTTCGAGAGGGTGCGCGACGCCAGGGTGATGGGGCCGAACACTTCAGGCAGCATGGCGCATTTGTGAGCCACAACACTGCCGACTCCGCCGGCTCCGATCAAAAGGACTGGTTTCATAATGGTTTGGGTCGGCAGGATGCCGCATCACCGGCCTGCTGGCAAGGAATTTGGCAGCGCTTTGCGCGCCGAGCGGCGGATTAGGGGGCAACCTTCAGGCCATTGGCCGCGGCAAGACCCCGCTGCCGCAGGTCGAACGACAGCAGGGTGTTTGCGCCGAGCTGCATGGCTTGGCGTACCATACGCGGGCCTCAAGAGAGTTGTCTTGCTCGCGGTAGAGGGCGCACAGAAAACTGGTGTCCGGGAAAAAGTTCACCCTTCTTCCCCCTCCAGTTCAAACGCCCGCCTGTCCGGAACCGCTGGAATCCACTCATCTGTGGTCTAAAACGAAATTGCCGACAACTTTTACGTCGCATGGGGTTTTCATCCGTGAAAGGCTGACGCCGCACCCAGAACCCAGCACCCCCTATGAGACTCAATCCTCCATCCCGCACGACCCGCCGCAACGCCGGTTTCACCCTTCTTGAAATGGTCATCGTCCTTGGCATCATCGCGATGATCCTCGGAGGTGCCATTTTCGCCATGCGCGGCATCGGCGATTCCGCCAAACTCACCCAGGTCAAGAACGACTGCGCCACCCTGCGCAGCGTCTTGGAAATGTATAAACTCAACGGCGGTCAATACCCTACGACCCAGCAAGGGCTCAGGGCGCTGGTCGAGAAACCGGCCTCCGCGCCCATTCCCCGCATGTGGAGCAAGGTCGCCGACAAGGTGCCGCTTGACCCTTGGGGCAGCGAGTACCTCTACCGTTATCCCGGCAAGAAAAACGTGACCGACTTCGAGATCATCAGCCGGGGCAAAGACGGCCAGGAAGGAACCGATGATGACATCAGCAGCCAGGACCTCTACTAGCCAGCACCACGGCTTCACTCTCATCGAGATCGTCATGGTTCTCGCCATCGCGGCCGTCTTGATTGGTGGCGCGGTGGGGGTCATGGTCTTTTCCTCCGATGAGCGTGATCTGCGCAACGCCTCCGGCCAGGTCGAGTTGTTCGCCAAGCGGGCCCGTACCATCGCGATCCTCCAACAGATTCCCTATGCCCTTGAGTTCCGTCCCGGCGTCGTGCGCCTGCTGCCCTTCGCCGAGGCCGGTCAGGATGAGGAAAAAACCGTCGGCGGTCACACCATCGGCGGTGACAAGGTGGTCCTGCCAAGCACCGGTGCCGTCAGCCCGGTCCACGATCAAGTCACCCTC
Organism: Akkermansiaceae bacterium; assembly: GCA_903908495.1. Lineage (GTDB taxonomy): Bacteria > Verrucomicrobiota > Verrucomicrobiia > Verrucomicrobiales > Akkermansiaceae > Luteolibacter. The sequence continues at coordinate 1,468 of CAIVSK010000407.1, read as the reverse complement.
GACCCGAAAATGGCCAGCTTCGTGCGCCGTTGGAACACCGAGGAGTGGATCCCGATGAGCGATAAGTTCGTTCAGGTCTGGCGCTTCGACCCGGACGGCCTCTGCGAGCCGCTGGGCGTGCGCATCAATCTCGGCAGCAACTACATCGAAGACACCTACCACCCGCTCACCGCCGCCATTTGCGACACCGCGCTCGAAGTCAGATGACCCCTACGCTCCAACCCGGCCACCAGCGCCAGTGCGGCTTCCTCCTGCTCGAGGTGATTCTCGCGCTGGCGGTTTTCAGCGCCGCCGCCACCGGTTTTGCCGTCGCGTTGCACGAGATGGCCAAGGCCGCCGGCTTGGCCCAAAACGAACTGCGCATCACCCGTGTGCTCGATAGCGCGCTGGACGAGGCGCTGTCGATGCCCACCCTTGAGGAGGGCACCACCACCAATCCCGTCGGCAAGACCGGGATCGAAATGGCCACCACCATCGCCCTCCGCGAAGACCTTGAGAACGTGGACGGTGCGCCCCTCCAGCAAATGTATGTCATCACCGTGACTGCGCGCTGGTATGAATCCGGCGTGTGGAAAGAACGCTCCGCCGAGACCTGGCGCTACGGCCTCATGTACCAGCCATCATGAACCACTCTGCCGCCAAGTCCCGCCATTCCGGCTTCACGCTGCTCGAACTCGTGATGGCGATGTTGTTGTTGACCATTCTCATTGGGATGGTCTTTGGCACCGCGCGCACTTCGCTGGCCCTCGGCAACAGCGTGGTCAAGTCCCAGAATGAGGAAATGCTCCATCAGGCGTTTTTCGAATTGTTGAGCAAGCGCTTTGCGGCCCTGCCCGGCAACACCCGCTTCGACCTCCAAGTGCAGGGTGCCGGCGGCCAGTACCTCTCCGACCTGACCCTGCAGAATGTCCCGCTCAGCTTCACCTGGGGCGGCCAGCCGCGCATCGCCAAAACCGTCCAGCTTTCCACCGTGCGCCGCCGCAGCGGCTTTCTCTCGATCGTCCTGCGTTATTACGAAAACGAAATTCTCGAAGGTTCCGCCGCTCCCGATGCTGGCAAGAGCATCATCGACAACAAGCCGTTTGCCGAAGTCGAACTCCTCAAAGACGTCGCCTACTTCGAGTGGCGCGTGCTCGATGGCACCTCGCTCGAGTGGCAATACGATTGGGATATCCAAGGCCGCCTCCCGCTCCAACTCGAACTCACCGTCGCCTTCGGGGCCCAAGGCGAGGAAATACGCCAGATCTTTTGGATCCCGCCCAAGCAAAACCCTGAGGTGGCGCTGCGCCAAATCCTGCAAAGTGGCGGCACCACCACCACCACGCCCACGACCCCCAAACCGGGCTCCATCACCATTCCCGCCGGCACCATCCCCGGCGGGGGCGGCGGCGGTGCTGGTGGCGGCCGCGGCGGACCAGGTGGCGGCCGCGGCGGCGGCGGTGGCGGTGGCGGTGGCGGTGGCGGTGGC
>CAIVSK010000406.1 GCA_903908495.1 Akkermansiaceae bacterium | reverse complement strand
GGCTAGCGGCTGCGGGGTGGTGGTGATGCACATGCAGGGGGAGCCGCGGACGATGCAGGCCCAGCCGCAATACGCGGATGTGGTGGCGGCGGTGCGGGGGTTTTTCGCGGAACGGCTGGCCTACCTAACAGCCTCGGGAATCGCCGCCGAAGCGCTGTGTTTTGATCCGGGAATCGGTTTTGGCAAATCCCTGCAACACAATCTCACGCTCCTGCGGCAGCTTGACGAGCTCAGCGTGGGTGGCCGCCCGCTGCTGCTCGGGGTTTCCCGCAAATCCTTCATCGGCCAGGCTCTGGGGACCTTCGCGGTGGCGGATCGCCATGCGCCGACGGTAGCGCTCACCGCCTTCGCACGGCAAAAAAACGTGCTGCTCCACCGGGTGCACGAGGTGGGGCCGAACCTGCAGGCCTTGCGCATGATCGAGGCGCTGCTCGATTGAGCTTTTGAATAACTTGGCTGCTACAGGCAGCGGGCCTCTCCAGCCTCAGGTTTCCAGCCTCAGGTCTCAAGGTCTCAGGGTTTGGCGGGGGCTTCGGGCTGCGGCGTTACTGCCTTGCGGTACCGGGTCACGGCCGCCGCAATGCCACCGGCGAGGGCGGCCTGGTATTTTTCGTTGTGGATCAAGCGGGCTTCGTAGGGGTGGCTCAAAAACCCGCCTTCCAAAAGAATCGCCGGATGGGTGATGCCGGAAAGCACCGTGTAGCGGGCCCGCTTGATGCCCCGATCCAAGGTGTTGGTGCCGAGGGCGCGCAGGACCGAGCCATGCGCCGAGGTGGCCAGGGCCATGTTGGCCGAGTCGTGTTCATTGCCGGCGCGCTCGATCTTATCGGCCTCCACCAGCCCGCGGCCGTAGTGCGCCACGCCGGGAGGCGACAGGGTGAACGTCTCGATGCCGCGCGCACCGGTGCCGCCGGAATTGAAATGAATGGCGATAAAAATGGCGTTTTCGGTCACGGCGTTGGCCACGTTCACTCGTTCCTGCAATGACAGGAACCGGTCGCTGTCGCGGGTCATGATCACCTTGTAGCCCATGGTGACGAGCTTGGCTTTGACGAGGGTGGCGATCTTGAGATTGTACTCGGCCTCGGTGCCGTAGGGGTTGGTGGCCCCCGGGTCCTTGCCTCCGTGGCCGGGATCGAGGACCACGGTGTTGAAGCTGCCGGCATTCTTGATGAAGCGGGGCCGCAGCACCGGATCGATCAGTTTTGCCAAATCCGTGCGCGAGACATACGCCTTCGAGTCAATCTCCTCCACCGATTTGCTGAAAACGAATTTCACGTTGTTCATGCTGCAATCGGTGGATCCGACGTTGAGCTTCATCAGGACGGTGGCATTCTCCAGGGTGACGGTGGAGCCGCTGCGGGTCAGGCTGGCGAAGTGGTAGAACTGCTTGATGTTGTCCGCGGAGACATAGTCGTCGCCGTTGACTTTCTTGATATCCCAAGCGGAGGCGCTTGCCGCCGCCGCCGGGCCCGCCACCATTCCTAACAAGAGTGCCAGCACCGGCACCCATCGCAGCACCGCTGCAACGGACCTTGCAAGAAATGGCATTTGAATCTGTTTCACGCTGACTTGCGCGAAACGTAGCGGATCCGTGGGGAATGGCAACCGAATTCTTGGTGTGTGCAGCCTCAGCCCTGCCGGTGGCCAGGTCCCTGCGGCTCTCAGCAGTGACGAATGTGACAAGATCGTCACATACCGCCCCTTGAGCCGAGGCCATTGGTGCGGCGATGCTTCCACTCGCCGCAAGTGCGGGCCGCAGGCATGATCACTCCCAACACCCATTCCGGATCCGCGTTACAGTCAATGGCTGTGCGAGCGCTAGTCGCGTGCCTCGGCCTCGGCGGCTTGGGGCCGGCTCTGGCTGCAGAGGAACTCGCCAGTTTCTACATCCGGGAATACCGGGTGGAAGGCGCGCGGCGCTTGAAAACCCTCGAGGTGGAGGAAGCTGTCTATCCATTTCTCGGGCCTGGCCGCACGCCCGGCGACGTGGAACTGGCGCGGGTGGCGCTGGAAAAAACCTATCGCGACAAGGGATTCCAGACCGTGTCGGTGCTCATTCCGCAGCAGGACCCGCGCTGCGGCGTCATCCGGCTGGAAGTCGTCGAGGGC
>CAIVSK010000405.1 GCA_903908495.1 Akkermansiaceae bacterium | reverse complement strand
GTGGGCGACCCCTTCAAGGACACCTCGTCGGTGGCGATGAACCCGGTGATCAAGTTCACCACGCTGTTCGGTTTGCTCGCCGTGGAAATCGCGGTGACCATGCACAACCAAACCACCAAGAACATGATCGGCGGCTTCTTCTTCCTCGTCGCCCTGGTCTTCGTCTATCGTTCGTTCTACGCGATGCGCATCCCTGAAGAGGGTTGAGCGCAACCTAACATCTAGCAATGAAGGCCCCGGCAGCAATGCCGGGGCCTTTTTTGTTTGCGGCTGACACAAATTGAAGAAATTCTCTATATGATCAGTGCCGTCAGTGGTTCATTTCCCCCGCTCCCGCCCCCCCCAAAGGCACCTCTCGCCATCCATCGAGATCAAGAGTTCTGAGGATAGACGGCCCGCGCCACCTGGCGGATCCCCTCGAGGGTCAAATCGTTGTCCACCGCGTCAATTTCCGGAATGCCGTTGGCAATGAGTTGGGCGTCACCGCCGGTGGCAACGATTTTCGGCGTGCCCGGCAGCTCGGCGCAAATCCGCGCCAGGATCTCACGCACCAGGCCGCGGTAGCCGATCACCGCGCCCACCTGCATCGCGTGAATGGTGGACTTGCCAATCGCCGAGGCCGGCTCGGCCAGCACGATTTCGGGCAGCAGTGCGGTGTTTTGCGCCAAATAGCTCGTCATCGCGCCCAAGCCCGGCGCAATAACCCCGCCACAATAGGCCGGCGCGGCCGACACGATGTCAAACGTCACCGCCGTGCCCGAATCGATCACCACCGCCGGCGCCCCGTGGCAGGCGAGCACCCCCACCGCGTTGGCCAACCGGTCCGCCCCGATTTGGCTCGGCTGCGGGTAATCAATCCCCATCCCTAACGGGCTGCGGTGGTCCAACAAATGCACCGCCACCCGCGCTTGCAGAAATTCCTGCAGCACCCGCGCCTTGGCCGGCACCACCGAGGCAATCACCGCCGCCTCGAACGCCACCCCGTCCAACAGCACCTCAAGAGTCGCCCTGGAGACGTCTGCCGTGGCCAGCACGCCACGCCACTGGCCCAGTCCGCCCGCATCGCCGAGTGCGAACTTGGTGCGGGTGTTGGAATTATCGATCAGCAGCCAACTCATCGGTTAGATGCGGCTTGGGTTGAAAAATCCGCTGGGTTCCCTGTGTTCATGCCTGGCCAAAGATGGCCGCGGCAAGCCAGGGTTTCAACCGAAAAGCAAAAGTCGGTGAAATGAAACCCTCCCCCTCCTTGCCAGAACAACCTGCCTGAGCCCGCCTCCCAAATGGCGTGGCTTAGCCACTGGATTCCAGGTTTCTGGCCTGGGGTTGGGTGAACCGGGCCAGCCGAGCCGCCGTCACCTCGCCCCAGCCGGACCGTTTGGAAAACGGTCCCTGCCGGCTCGGTCCCTGTCGGCTCGGTCCCCGCCGGCTCGGTCCCTGCCGGCTCGGTCCCTGCCGGCTCGGTCCCCGCCGGCTCGGTCCCTGCCAAGCGGCTGGGCCGCGCTGGGCAGGGACGCACCTCCCGGGGCGTCCGGCGGGGGCGAGGCCGCAGTTCGCTGCCGCACAGCCCTCGGGAGATTTCAAGACCCAAGACGAAGAATTTGACCTAACGACAGCAGCTTGCGCTTTTCAAGCACCGGAACCCGCGCTGCCTGCGCCGGGTGTGGAATCGGGAGTAGCTTGTGTTTGGAGGCTGCGGGCAGAACCCATGACTGCGTCGGCAATAATTGCCCGCTTGACATTCCTGCACGGGTGCCGTATCCGAATCTAGCGAATGTGGCCTGCGCCATCCCGCCCCTGCCTGATAAACAAAGCCCGCCACCTGACACCTCATCCATGAAAGCATCTCTCACCTATCGGGCCAGCCGTCGAACCCTGCCGGCGGCATTGGCAGCGGTTGCAACGGGCATGTTCGCCGGCACTGCCGTCTCGGTCGCAGGCGTGCCTGCGGCATCCAATCCTGCGCTCCCCCCGCAATCCCCCGCTGGTGACGGATTATTGAATGGCATGCTGCGCCAGCAATCCACCGCTTTCAACACATGGGACATCGGCGGTGAGTTGCGCATGCGCTACGAATCCAAGGACAGCGCCGGCCCCTATCCAAACAACGATTTCATCTCCAAGGGGAAGGTCAACAGCAATGATGAATTCACGGAGCGCCTGCGTCTTCATCTGGGCTATGCCCCCACTCCCTGGCTCAAGGTTTATGCCGAAGGCCGCGGCAGTTTCGCTCACAACGACGTGCGCAGCCCGACGCCCGATTCTGACCGGGCTGACATGCAGCAGGCCTACCTGCAGTTAGGCGACCTGCGGAATTTCCCGCTGGTGGCCACGCTGGGACGCCAGGAGTGGGTGTATGGCGACCAACATTTGATCGGCCCCAGCGATTGGAGCAATACGCGCCGCGCGTTCGATGCGGCAAAGTTGCGCTATGAAAACGCCAACTTCTGGCTCGACGCCTTTGCCGGACGGGTAGTGGCTCCATATGACAATCATTTCAATTTGTCCAATGACTACGACACGTTATACGGCCTCTATGGTTCCAGCAAGACGCTCATTCCCTGGCAGGAAACGCAGCTATACTTTCTGCTGCGGGACGCCTCGGCCAAGGCACCCAACTCCACCGCCGCAGGCGTGCCCGGCAGCCCGACCACGGCGCGCGACATCTATACCCTGGGCACCCGCTGGTGCTCGTTGCCCGGAACCCTCGCCGGCTGGGATTACTCGTTGGAGGCGGCCCTTCAGTTCGGCAGGATCGTTCAATCCAATGTCTGGCGCGATCAGCAGGCCAGTGCCGTGTTCGCCAGCGGAGGATATACCTTCACAGACATCTGGGGAAACCCGCGACTCGGCGCGGGTTATGATTTCGGCTCGGGCGACAACAACCCGAATGACGGCAAGAATCAGACGTTTGACAATCTGTTCGGGACCAACCATCGCTACTATGGCTCGATGGATCTTTTCTGCGAACGCAACATGCAAATCCCCCGCCTGTGTGCCTCCATCAAACCGACCAAGCAACTGAACCTGGCAGTCGATTACTTGATGTTCTGGCTGGCCAGCACCCATGACTCTCTCTATCCGGAATCCGGATCGGGCCGCAAGGGGAATGGTTACGGACTGCATCCGGGGTTCAGCAGTTACGTCGGCTCCGAGATCGACCTGGTGGCGACCTACAGCTTCAACCCGGCATGCGAACTGCAACTCGGCTGCGGCCACTTCTTCGCTGGCGATTACATCAGGCAATCGGTTGACTCCATTGCCGCCAACGGCGGAACGAGCGACGCCAATTGGTTCTATGTCCAAACCCGGTTCCAATTTTAGCAATCCCACCGCCTTCCTTGAGAAATTCACGAAACGTCCCGTCGCCCCGCTCATGGTATTGCTATGCCAAGTACCGATGTCAGTCCAGTTGCGCGCTGAGCAGCTGACCGTGTTTTGCGGCCGCCAGCCTCACTGAATCCCTCCAGAACATCGCCGCCACCTATCAAAAGCAGAGCGGTGACACGATCGTTTTCAACATCGCGGCATCCGGCCCGCTGGTGCGCCAGATCGAAGCCGGAGCGCCGGCCGACATCTTTTCTTCGGCCGACGAGGCCAAGATGAATGACGCGGCAAACAAGGATTTGCTGGTGAATTCATCGCGTCGCAGCCTGCTTTCCAACCAGCTGCCCCGAGTGGTGCGCGGCCTCACGCCGGATGGCCCATCGGCAATGACGCACGTTTCATCGGAGCGGGCAAAGGAACTTCCTACGACCTCGCATTGGGCGACCACGGCACGGACTTGCAGGCTTCCTGCCCTAAACGACGGCGATACGGGCGTCGTTGGCTCGGGGGCACACCAAGCCAACTGAGGCGTTCCGCTCAGCTGGTGGTTGCCAGATCAACCTACCACCTCACATGCCCACGTCGCTCTCATAGTCATAAATCATTGGTAATTAGCACTTAAGGAAGATTAACTGACTGTGCCGACTCGTACCGCGACCGATACATTACTAACTAATGCATTTTAGTAATGATTTTTCTTGCCAATAGTAGATTGAATGGTATGGTTTCCCCGTGCCGCCGCTAAACGGCCGCCGCCCTTGACCCGGAAACGGTAAATGGAGGCCAGCACAGGGCAACCTTCACCGAGGGAGCCACAAACACGCTGAAGGACCACCTCGACGCCGAGGAGCCCCTTCGATCCGCCCGTTACAGAATGCCCCATCCGCAAATTCAATCCACCATTCACCATGATCCATCCCACATCTTCTCCCACCATCACCCTGGCCGCGCTGGCCGGGGTGGCCCTCAGCGCCGTGATGGCAGCCGCCACCAGCGTGCCCATTCCGGCAAGCGGCGATCTCTTTCTGGCCATCCGCGCAAGCGGTGATCCGGGCGGCGGCGAGTCCTATATCGTCAAGCTCGGGCAGGACACCACCTTCAGCGGCTCAGCACTGGGCTCGTCCTTCACCGTCACCGGCCTGGGCGATATCGGCTCCGACTTAAGTGCAAAATACGGGGCCACCTGGTCCAGCCGTGGCGACTTGTTCTGGGGCATCTTCGGGGTTCGTCCTGCGGTGAGCTCCGTCATCTACGGCTCCCGCAAGCGCAGCCCGGTCTCCACCATTGCCAGCGCCTGGCCGGCATTGGATGCCACCGGGCGCAACACCACTGCCAGCCAGATCACAAGCGTGCTCCAAGGAGTCTATGGTTATCAGGGCCGCGATGCCACCGCCAACAGCAGCGTGGCGGTCTTCCAGCCCAACGCCACGGGCGCATCAAGTTATAATTATCAGGTAGCCACCGCTGGAACCACCGACTTCGGTTCAACCAGCAGCTGGTCCAGCATCGAAGGCGACTTCGGCAATGGCCCCCAGGGAACCGCCCTCGACGTCTTCAAAATCGCCGGCTCCGGCGTCACCCGCCTGGGCAGTTTCACCATCAGCAGCAGCGGTGCCGTACGCTTCACCGCTCCGCCCGCAGCTGCACCTGTGGACAGCGACGGAGACGGCGTGTCAGACGCCAACGAGGCATTGGCCGGCACCAACCCCAATGATCCCAGCGATTTCTTCCACGTGCAAAGCCTCACCAAATCGCCGACTGGTGCCAGCGTGAGCTTCAAGACCATTCCCTTACGATCCTATCTGGTTTACTACTCCCGGGACCTCGCCTCCTGGGAGTTGATCGCAACCATTGCCGGAGGCGCGTCCCCCGCCACCATCCAGTACGTGGATACCGATCCGCTCAGACTGGCCCGTCCCACAGGTTTCTACAAGGTCGCGGTGACCCAGTAGCCCCCCTTCTCATTGCCATATCTTCGCCCAACCGCATTGCCGGAAACTTTCTCAATCTAACATTCACAAACACACATCACCCATCCTATGAAACTGAATCAATTCACTGCCTTCAGCGCGCTCGCTCTTATCGCCACTCAAGGGGCATTCGCCCAAACCGTCATCCACATCGTCGGCTCTAATGGCGACCGCACCGCAACCCAAACCGCCATCTCCAATATCCTCGCCACCGGCTGGACCTTCCGCGGCGTCGGCGGCAACGCGACTTCGGCTAACCTGAGCGTCGCCACTGCAGCCAACTTCGGCGCGTGGAACGGCACCTATGCCGGCAACCCGGTGGTCATCAAAGTGTCCTTCTCGGGTGCCTTGGCGGGAATCGCGGCCATCGCAGGCAATACCGACCAGCGCTTTGTGGTCACCAACGGCACCGGAACCGGATCCGTGCCAGATCCAACAACCGGCACCACGCTCGGCACCGACTATGAAATCAGCAAGGCCGACTTCGGCTTCTCCACCAATTTCCAGGCCACCTCGCCCTTCAACGGGGTCTATGGCGGAGTGACCTACAATCCGGTCATCGAGGAGATCGTCGGGGTGTCTCCGTTAGGCTTCTATGCGAGTCCGGGGTTCCCGGCGGCAAGTGCCAGCATCACCACCCAGATCGCCCAATTGCTCTACACCAACGGGTCGGTCCCGCTGGCTCTCTTCACCGGCAATTTCACCGCCGATGCCAATAAGATCGTCTATGCGATCGGCCGCAACACCGACGCCGGCCAACGCTACGGTGCCCTGACCGAAATCGGCCTCGGCACCACCACCACGGTGCGCGAGTGGAAACCGACGTTCTCGACCGCCCAAACCACCACCAGCGGCCTGACCTACGGCGGCGTGGTCGGCTCCCAGGAACTCTGGCCCGCCGAAACCGTCGGCGGCGTCTACAGCCCGCTTGGCAGCGGCGGCTACACCACCGGCGCCCTGCTGGCCGGCATTCTAACCACCACACTGGGTCCCGATGCCTACCAAGGCAAGTACTACGACGCGGACACCGCCACCTATCAGTTTCTATATCCGAGCGCGACCGCCGGATACTATGTCGGCTATGTAACTCCCAGTGATGCATCCAACCGGATTTTGGGTGGCAACGGGGTGGTGCCAGCGGGCAGTCGGGGTGTGGCGCTCAGCTACAACGGTGTGCCTCTGACGAATTCCAACGTCCAGAACGGCAGCTACACCGCCTGGGTCTATAACCGCATCATCAAGCCGCAGAGCGGATTGGCCGGCGTCCAACTCACGGTTGCCAACGCGCTGCGCGACAGGATCACCAACTTTGACGCCACCTCGGGCGGCGGCCTCTTCAATGATGCCAACTTCAAGGTCAAGCGCACCACCGACGGTGGCTTGGTGACGCCGAAATAGCCCTGCTATCATGGTTTACCTTGATTCACTCGTTAAGCGGGCCACCTGGCATCTTGCCATGGTGGCCTTGGGCTCTTCATGCGGCGTCACCACCGCCCAGGAACTCGCCAGTTTCTACATCCGGGAATACCGGGTGGAAGGCGCGCGGCGCTTGAAAACCCTCGAGGTGGAGGAAGCTGTCTATCCATTTCTCGGGCCCGGCCGCACGCCCGGCGACGTGGAACTGGCGCGGGTGGCGCTGGAAAAAACCTATCGCGACAAGGGATTCCAGACCGTGTCGGTGCTCATTCCGCAGCAGGACCCGCGCTGCGGCGTCATCCGGCTGGAAGTCGTCGAGGGC
>CAIVSK010000404.1 GCA_903908495.1 Akkermansiaceae bacterium | reverse complement strand
GCGATCTCACCGATGGGAGCTTGGATACCGGCCGATACGTCACCGATACGCCGCAGGGTTCCAGTCACGGTGTCTGCTCCCTCACCGAACGCGATCAACTTGCGGCCGGCATCGGCCAGTTCGGGAAATTCAAACGGTGTGTCTGCCCCCAACTGACGAAGGTCCGCGAGGGTTTTCTCTGCCACGGCGGCGTCTCCTATCAGGGTGGTGAATGCCACCTTGGTCTGCTCGAAATTGGCGGCAGACATGACCGATTTCACCCCGACTCCCATGGCCGCCGCCCCACCGGCCAACGCGGCGCCGATGGTGGCTGTGATTCCGGCACCCACAAGACCCAGGCCACCCATGAGTGCCGCCCCGCCCGCCTTGCCGATGCCGGCAAACCCGGACCCCGTCGCCTTGTGCATCTTGCGGGCCGTGTCGCCGACGACATGAGACGCCTTGCCCATGGCATGCACCAATCCGGTGATGTCGGCTCCCAGTGTGACGGATAGTGCACTCATGTGTCAGGGTTAGAGTCAACTGTTGGCATCCATAGGCTTTTCAGGGCGCTCAGGTGCTCGATCAAATTCGCCGGGGTGACCAACCCCCGCACGCTGCTCCACACGGTCCTGGTGCCATTCCGCCGCAACAGGCAATGCCTGTACTGGGTGAGCAATGACAGAGGCATGAACATGATGCGTTCCTCCGACCATCCGGTCTCAGCGGCGAGCGAGAAAACCATTGCAGCAACGAATCCTGGTTCGTCGCACGGGGCTACTTTTTTCCGCCGCCATCGGGCAGGGCATCAACCTGCGCCGCCTCCAACTCCCGGCTTTGGTCCTCCAAGCGTTTGAAGGCGGTCTTGAAGTCGGCTGGCGTGAGGTCGCCGCAGAAGATGAGCGCCGACTCGCGGAATGCCTGCCCGTCGAACGATGCCCGCACCACTTGCGGCCACGGGGCGCACTGGGTGAAGACGAATCCGATGATGGCGGCCGTGAACTCAGGTGTGTCCTCGGCGGGTGATTGTCCTTTGACCAGCGGGTTGCCGGTTCGCAGGAGAACGTCGTAGCTGGCAAGTGAAAGCGGGCGCATCTCATGTCCACCGACGATTGGATTCACGTCGTGGAAGGATGCGGACAGTAGTGTTTGGCGGTCGTTGTCGTTCATGGATCTTAGATGTGGCGCAGATACATATCTTGGACTTGGGGAGTCGCGTTCAAGGGGACGAAGGCAATTTTGCCGCGCCGCTTCACGCAGGCCAGCGGCACCCCCTGCTTCACCTTGTCCACAAGCAGTTCGCGGTTCTTGATAGCGCACTTGATGTAGGCGAACGGATGCTCCGGGTTGGCCAGGTGCCAGGCGTCGTCATTCCACGCGGCAATGAGCGCCTTGGTCGAATACTTGCCGCAGTGGCTTGACGACTCGAAGAACCAGACGGTTCTTTCCCCCGCTATTCCGTCGCCAACGGTTTTGATGAATGGCTTGTCGGCCAGCGGGATTCCCACGGCGGTGAGGGCGGCGGCGAGATTTGTGTTTGTCGTCGCGGTGGACGACAGATGGGATATGGAGTGCATCTGTGATCTTGGTTAGAAGCGGATTAGACGACTGTGAGATATGGGAAGTGGGTTGCCGTCAGGTCGATTTTCTCGAAGTCCTCGTTGTTGAGGCTGCGGCTCACCTGCATGAGGATGGTCGTGCCGCCACTGTGCTGGAGGTGTGCGGGAATCGCGTTGGCCAGGGTGAGCGCGGCGGAAATCTTGCCGCTGAATGCCCCGGTCAACGGGATGAGGCCCGAGAGCTTGAGTTCGACCTTTTCCTGATAGCGCGACATCCCGATGATTTCGCCGCTCTTGTCGAGGAAGTTCTTATCCTGGGCGGAGAAGTCAAAGGACAGGTCGTGGATGACCATCCCGGTCTGATCGGCGGCGATGCCGAAGTTGCCAGTGGTGCCGAGTGCGGTAGCGGACATGCCTACGGCACGATGTCAACTACACGGCCGAAACGATGGCCTCATAGGTGATGATCGACTCCCGTCCCCGTGTCTCGTCACGGGTGGTGGAGCATTCCCGGATGATGAGGTCGTGCAGGATGAACGTGTCTGAATTCAAGTCCTGCTTGATAGATGGCTTCGCCTTGAGCATCTCGTGCAGGACAGCCACCATGTCGGCGTGATTGCTGGCGGATGTGTCGTCGATCTGAGTGAACAGATGAATGTCGAGCTTCACCCTGGCACTGTCGGGCAAGCCGCTGACACGTTTGGCGTCGGTGGCATCCAGCACGACGCATGGCCGGCCGCGCAACTCGTCGCGATTGGCGACATGGATCGGGATTGTTGTTGGCAATCCATCGGGCCGGTTGGCGTCGAGCCATGCCGCGAGGTTGGACACAAGGGCATCTTCAATCGAGTGGGACATGCCCGTTGCCCCAAGTCAACCGACGCGTCGATTGATGTCACGGTTCGTTCGTCCTGAAATCGCATTCAACGAGGTGAGCAATGCCTTGCGCAATCTGCCCGCCGCCACCTGGAGCGCAAGCTCGATGCCCTTGGCGGTGGTCACCTGTTCGATGTAGTCGAGGGTGTTGACCAGCGTGACGGACGGCTTGTCGCCGGTTTTCACCGTGGCCGTGCCCGGTGCCAACTTGTGCCGGGTCACCCACTGCGCGGTGCCGCGGACCTTGCCGCCGATGGCCTTGGCCGCGTTGATCCACGAGCCTTTGGCGAAACCCACCCGTCTCTGGATTTTGACGATATATGAATCCAGCGACTTCGGGCTGGTGACGATTTGCGCGGGCCTTTTGCGCTTCACATTGGCGTTGCGGCCCGTCCTACTTTGTTGGTGGAGTTTCGGGTCGAGGCGACCGACCGGCAAATCCTTCCACGGCGAGTTGGATGCCTGGAGCGCCTTTTGCGCTTTGGAAAACCGGCGGTTCTG
>CAIVSK010000403.1 GCA_903908495.1 Akkermansiaceae bacterium | reverse complement strand
GGAATGAGGTCCGTGGTCCGTGGTCCGTGGTCCGTGGTCCGTGGTCCGTGGTCCGTGGTCCGTGGTCAGTGGTCCGTGGTCAGTGGTCAGTGGTCAGTGGTCAGTGGTCAGTGGTCAGTGGTCAGTGGTCCGTGGTCAGTGGTCAGTGGTCAGTGGTCCGTGGTCCGTGGTCAGTGAATTGTCGCGACTTCAAGGAATTGAACTTGCTCAGATCTCGGTCTAAAACAGGGTCGTTTAGTGAGGTCTGATTCTCCCACCATGGTCATCCGGCGGCTTTATGCCCGCTCTCGCAGGCCATCGAGACCGAGAGCCCTAGGACCGCCCGCAAAAAACAAATTTGAAAAAAATTTGACAGGTGACGTATTTTTACTTACTTATGTGCGGCATAAATATACTCCGCACATTTTCAATCACCTCCCCGCATTTTCCAACGCGTTGATACCCGCAGGCGGACACCGTGGAGGGGTGCCTGAAAGGTCGGCCTCTGGCGCGCCAAGCCGCCGATTGAAAACCCGCCCCACCCCCACCTCATGAGACACAGCATGCTTTTTGCGCAGCCGGACGGAAGACGCTGGTGGCTGCACCCGATTCCAGCTTCCGACCCGGCCAGCGCGGCACCTGCGCTGGAGGTATCCGCGCCGCTGGCCATTCTGGTGGTGGCCATTGTGTATGCCCTGGCCACCAAGGTGGGGCTGCAGGTGAGCGCGATTCCCGGCGGCATTTCGCCGGTATTTCCGGATGTGGGAATTGCGCTTGCGGCTGTGCTGATCGTGGGCCGCGCCGCGCTGTTAGGGGTGTGGATCGGCTCGTTTGCGGTCAATGCCTCGGCGTTTTTCCAGGGTGCGGCCAACACCGGCCACAGCACCATCACCGCCCTGCTGGTGGCCGCATTGATTGCTGCGGGCACCATGGCCTGCGCCGGCGCGGGGGCCTGGCTGGTGGGTCGTTTCTGCAAAGAGGAACAATCGCTGTTCAGCGGCTACAACGTGTTGCTGCTGGCCACCGTCGGCGCGCTTGGCAGCTGCATGCTCAGCCCCACCTGCGGGCTGTTGGGCCTGAGTTTGGGCGGCTACATCCCGTGGGAGCGCTTCGGTTATTCCTGGCTCACCTGGTGGGTGGGCGATGCGGCCGGTGCCATTGTCGTCGCGCCCCTGATTCTGGCGTGGCATTTCCAGCATTCATTCCGCAAGAAGTCGTGGCTGATGCTGGAAATGGCGATGTTGGGGGTGGTGACGCTGCTGCTATGCATTTTTGTGCTGTTCCAGCAACAGGCGCACGTCGAGTATTGCCTGTTGCCCTTGTTGCTGTGGGCGGCCTTTCGCTTTGGCGTGAGTGGTGCCGCCGGTGCCGCCGCCGCGATCGCGATTTTCGCGGTGATCGGCACGCGGCTGGAAAACAGCCCATTTGCTGGCAACACGGTGCATGAATCGCTGATGCTGCTGTATTGCTTTCTGGGGGTGGCAATGATCTCGGTGCTGCTGCTCGCCGGCATCCTGTCGGAACGCAAGCGGGTGGAAACCCATCTCACGACGACGAACCGCAATCTTGCGGATGCCATCGCCCTCGCCAACGAACTTGCCGCCCAGGCCGAGCACGCCAATCTCGCCAAGAGCGAGTTCCTCGCCAACATGAGCCACGAACTCCGCACCCCCATGAACGGCGTCATCGGCATGAACGGCCTGCTGCTGGATACCGAGCTCAGCCCCGAGCAACGCAGTTACGCCGAACTCGCCCACTCCAGCGGCCAAACCATGCTCAGCCTGCTCAACTCGATTCTGGATTTCTCCAAAATCGAGGCCAAGAAGCTCGAACTCGAGGCACTGGACTTCGATTTGCCAGCCCTGCTGGACGATTTCACCGCGACGCTGGCAGTGCCGGCCGACGGGAAAAACCTGACCTTGCGCTACGCCATCGGGTCGGGTGTGCCGCCACTGGTGTGCGGCGATCAAGGCCGGCTGCGGCAGATTCTGGCCAACTTGACCGACAATGCGATCAAGTTCACCCCGTCCGGCGAGGTGAGCATCGACGTCGGCCTCGCCGCGCAGAACCCGCAGGAGGTGCTGCTACGCATTGCCGTGCGGGATACCGGCCTGGGCATTGCCCACGACAAGCTCGATCTGCTGTTCGACAAGTTCAGCCAGGTCGATGCCTCCATCACCCGCCAATACGGTGGTACCGGCCTGGGTCTGGCCATCTCCAAACAACTCGCCGAGCTGATGGGCGGCGAGATCGGTGTGACCAGCCAACCCGGCGTCGGCTCGGAATTCTGGTTCACCGTGCGCTTGGGCAGACAGCTCGCGCCGCCCTGCGAGGGTCCATTCACCCCGCGCCCGTGGGGCCGCGACGCGCGGCCCCAGTGCGATGGCCACCGGCCGCGCATCCTACTGGCCGAAGACAACATCGCCAGCCAGCAGGTGGCGCTGCGGCTGCTCACCAAGCTGGGGCTGCGCGTCGACGCCGTGGCCAATGGTGTGGAGGCCCTCAAGGCCCTCGAAACCATCCCCTACGATCTGGTCCTGATGGACGTGCAGATGCCGGAGATGGACGGCATTGAGGCGACCCGGCGCATCCGCAATCCGCAGTCCTGCGCCCGCAACCATCGGGTGCCCATCATTGCCATGACCGCCAGCGCCATGCCCGGCGACCGCCAAAAATGCCTCGACGCACAGATGAACGACTATGTGTCCAAGCCTGTCTCACCGCAATCCTTGGCGGATGTCCTCCGGCGCTGGCTGCCCATTCCCTCGGACGACGGCGGTCAAGCGGCGCTCAGCACGGAGTCCATCACTGGCGGGCTCATGGTTTGCGGTGGCTCGATCTGACGCCCGATCCGGGATCCTTGCACGCAAAAGGAGAAAGCCAGAAGTCGGAAGTCAGAAGTCAGAAGTCGGAAGTCGGAAGTCGGAAGTCAGAAGTCAGAAGTCAGAAGTCAGAAGTCAGAAGTCAGAAGTCAGAAGCCAGAAGCCAGAAGCCTGAAGCCTGAAACGAAGAAGAAGTCTCTGCGTCGCGACTCGCCATAACCGGGCGTTGCGTGCCACACGCAGACAGGCCAGCCAGCCGTTATAAGCTGAGCCCGCCAGGAGACCGAGGGTGACTCCGATGCAAAAAAGAAAAGCCAAAAAAATACTTGACACTAGGGGTATTTTTACTTAGGTATTAGCAACGGCCATGCTCGATTTTTTTCTAAACTCCTCACGCTGCAGTGGAAGTCCCAGCGCCCCTGCCACAACGGGTCGAGCAGGCTCTCTTCGTGAAGTGCCCCGGATCGAAGGGAACGATGAATCAGCAACCAACCCCAACAACCCGCCATGAAATCCAAGCATTTTGCCGCCGCCGCGGCGGTCCTCGCCCTGAGCGCCCTCGTCCGGTGGAATGAATCGAACCGCACGTCCGCCTCACCGCCCTGGCAGGAGATGGGACAGCGGGAGCGGATTTCTGCCGCGTGCCCAGGGTTGCCAAAATAACAGAATCCGCACTTGACTCTAACGATCAAAAGGGGATTCCTCGAAACGATGTGAACTCAATCCTGCCACAGGCTCTTGGAGCTCTGAGAAACCGGCATGAAATAAATTTTTAAATACCTTGACTCGTTAGGTATTTGTACGTACGCATATGACCTGGTATGAATGTATTGCCACACACCGCCGCCTTTGCTTGTTGCTGCTCGGTCCTTGCCGGGTCGGCGTGGGCCTCGCGGTTGGCGGAGCAAGTGGCAGGCCGGCATGAGCGGTTTTTGGAAGATCGGCGCGATGCGTTGGCGGCCCTCAGCGACCCGTTCGGGGTGCCGGCGGCGGCACGCCTGGTGCTGGAGCGCCCGCTCCCGCGGGGACTCGCCGGAGCGGCGTGGAAGCGCAACGTGATCGCCACCGTGTTCTGGGTGGGCGAATTGCCCGGCGAGCACAATCCAACCCCCAATACCTGCAGCGCGTGGGATCAAAACTGGCTGGCGAACTTCGGCGGTTGCGACGATCCCGAGCACCGTGCCGGGTATCTGCCAGCGGCTTTCACGCCTTTGCTCAATCCATTCTACGTGGCCCTGCCCTACAATGATGTGGCCCGCGGCGGCGGGCATCGCCCCGAGGCCAGTGAGGTGATTCCGTGGTTTTGGCAAAGCTACCGCGGTGCCGGCATTTCCGTCTGCAAAGGCCGCTGGCTGGCCATCCACCACCAAGGCCGGGTGTGTTATGCGCAGTGGGAGGACGTCGGTCCCTTCGTGGTCGATCACTGGCAGTATGTGTTCGGCAACGACGCACCCTTGCCCAACCGCAATGGCGGTGCCGGCATCGACCTGAGCCCCGCCGTACGCGATTTCCTCCACCTCCACAGCGGTGCCAGCGTCGAGTGGCGCTTCGCCGAAGACAGTGAAGTCCCACCCGGCCCATGGCGCCACGCACCACAAGCAGATTTTTTCCGAGGTCTCCCTCCTCCCCGCAGTACAACCCAACCCTAGCCCTAACAAAAATACCATGAAACTTATCCATCATTCCGCCCTGGCATTCGCCCTCGGCGTGCTGGCCTCGCCATATGCCATAGCGCAAACCACCCAGCCGTCGATTCCCGTCGGCTCGCTGACCGCCTTCCCGACGGTGGTGCAAACCGGCACCAAACCGACCCTGACGTGGACCATCAATTATCCATCGGTGGTCAAAAACTTCCTCACCATCACCAATGGGACCGGAGTCCCAAGTGCGCTCGGTGCCACGGTCACGCCCAATCAAAACCTGATCTGCGACATCAGGATCCTAGGGGCAGGCGTGACCACCCAAAACTCCAATGGCTCGATCGTCTATATCGAGACCGCTGGAAAAATGCGCTATAACGGCTCGTCAACCTGGACGAGCATCTTCGACGGCAAACAGACCGACGCCATCGTCCAAACGCAGGGCATCATCAAAACCCTCAACGTCACCGCGGGCAAGACCATGGATTTCGGCGGCCAGTATTACTACAATGGCTCCTGGTTCACTTTCTTCAACTCAACCAACGGCACCAATGTGCAAACCTTGGTCAATGGCGATGCTTGTCCTACCTACATTCCGGCTTACAACGCCCCTTCCCTGGAAACCTTCCTCAAGCCCTATCTCGATTCGTCCAACAAGGTGCGGATCGGACCCATGGATGTGGTCATCTTCATGGAGCTGACCCACACCGACAAGACCAACCCCGGCTACGATTTCCAGGATCTTGTTCTTCTCGTCACCTTCCGCACCTCCTGAGCCGATGCAAACCAAAAATCTCGCCGGATGGTGCCGCCTGGCGGTGGCGGCCGCGATGGTCGCCAAGGTCACGGCCGAAGCGCCAGTGATGCACGACGCCGCTACCGAAGAGCAACTGGTCCTGGCCCAGCGCCAGGCCAGCCAGCTGGATCCGATGAAAAGCATGGCTCCCACCAAGCCCGTGGATCCCGCAACGTTGAATTGTCCGAAGGATCTGCTCAGCCAGTCGGACATCCTGTGCTTTGGCGGCATCGCCACCCTCGTCCCCAAACATGCGATTATGCAAATCCCGGAAAATTTCGCCGATCGCCTGAAAATCGCAGCCGCGGCGCAAATCGTCGGCTGGGCCGATTTCTTCGCCGCCAACCGCGGCTGGATCACCACCGTGGAAATCAGCCGCGTACAGGCCGAGGGCAAGGAACCGGTCGCCGAGGACACCCGCAAACTGCTGGCCAAATCCAGCAACCTGGTGGTGGCAACCTATCAAGGAGGCCCCATTTCGTTGCTGCCTCCCAAAGCCGCGCCGGCCGCCACCCCACCGCTTGCTACAAACCCAACTGAAGAAATCAAACCATGAATGCCATTCCATTGCGCTGGGTTCCCCTGCTCCTCGCCACTTGTGCTCTGGCCCCCGCCCAAAGCGTGACCTACACCAACTTTATCCGCCAAGTTCAAATGCCCACAGCGGTCCAGTGGGACGCGACGGTGGCGGCCACCGGCTCCCAATTGTCCTCCCTGGCGATTGATCCGGGCGGCGCCCGCTTTGAATTGTGGACGGTGAAATCCTCGCCACTCACGAGCTATCTGTTAGACACCAAGTATGTCGGCTCTTATGTGCCCATGGCCACCGTGGTCATCCGCTCGGAAGACCCCTATCCCACCATCCCGCGAACCCGTGCGGACCGCCCGTTTTACGTCGACGTCACACTCTCCGGGCTGCTCAGTGGAGCGACGGATCCGACCGCCTCGAAGAGCGTCACGCTGCTGCATTATGTGCAATCCTACGGCACGAGTGGCATCGGTCTGAATCTGGATCGAACCTTGGCCACCTTGCTGACCCAGGCCACCGTCACCACTAACGGCTTGCAGACCTTGACCTACACCGTAAACTCGGTGCCGGGGTCGCTGCGCACAAAAGTTCGCGGCGAGGAGCGTTTCGCGGTGTTTTCGGTGGCGGACTATCAAGCGCCAGCATCCCAGCTGGCCTCGCAGTTCATCCAAATCTGGCCGGTGGCCGACGGCTCGGTCGCCGGCATCACCCAAGGCATGCTGATCCGCTTCACCGTGCCGCAGCTCACCCTGACGCTCAACGACCTGTATCCCAGTTCGACCACCTATGCGCAGGTCTATAAGGGCAACCCTGTGCTAGGAACGACCGGCACCATTGTGCCGGGCTCGGCCTTGGTCATCAACGATACTTCGCCGGCAAGCCGGGTGCTGACGCTCAGCGGCTACGACGCGGTGTTTCCAGATGACGGCCGCTGGACCCTGGAACTGCTCACGGTGACGCCATTTGGTACGGATCGGCTCGCCTACCTCAGTTTTGACATCCAACGCATCATCAGCATCAACAACACCGCCTTCTCGACCTCGGAATAAGTTAGGGAGGCTTCAATTCATCTAATTCTTTTTGCACTTCGTTCTTGAAATTCTCATTGCGATAGATCAGTGAGAAGCGTGCTTCCTTAGATTGCCGCAGCAAATCCTCCACCTCTGTCAGCGCCAAGAGTAGAAACAACCCCTTCACAGGTTCCCGATGAAACGACAGAGTCTTGGTCGCAAATTTATCCTCCACCGTCCGCTGCTGCTGATTGGCGGTGAGCGCTCCGTGCTGCGCGCCAAGTTGCTTGCGCAATTCCTCGCAGCGCGCCGCGATGGTATCCGCGGAGGCCTCCGGATCGAAGTAGTGGAGCGTCAGCTCGTAGAGTTTGCCGCTCAGAAAGCGCCCCTCCACCGCCGCCGCCTGGCTGCCGGGCAACTTCCCCTTGCGCGGCTGGATCTTCAAAATCCGCAGTGCCGGCTGGTCGCCCGGCAACACGATGGTCACATCCAACGCCTGGCGACTCGCCCACCCGATGAGCTTTTCAGGAGAATCACCCCAATGCAGGCCGAAGGGCGGCTCCAACAGCGCCTGACCGGCCACCCGGCCGCTGCCGCAAAGCAGGATGACGGCATACCAGACCCAGGCACAACAGAATCCATTCACAAGCGCAGTTTGGCGGCTGGCAGGCCGCGCGGCAAGACCCGATGCCGGCCGCGCGGATTTTTGTTGGTGGAGGCCACCGTTTCACTAACGATTCTGGCGCTCATCGGCTTGGTGATGTTGAAGCTCTCGCTCAACATCCTGCAACCGCGGCAGTGGGCGTTGCAGCAGGCGCTCACCGATGCCTACGTGACCTATGAGCGGGCCTACGCCGAACGCGTGCCGTTCCAAACCCTTACCTCGGCCGGCTCGCCATGGCCGGCCTATCCGGCCACCAGCAGCAGCCAGGTCGAACTCGGGCGGCTGCCCGGCGGCGTCGCAGTGACCGGCACCGTGCTGCGGACCCGGATGCCGGACGCCAACAATTATCCACTGGATGGCGGCACCGGCACCACCGCGAGCAACCCCGCCAGTATGAAGGTATGGAAAGTGCAGAGCGTGCTGACCTACAGCATTGGCGGGCGCGCCTATGCCAAATCCCGAACCGTGATACGCTCGCAATGAAACCGAACTCCAACCGCAGCGGCTTCACCCTCATTGAGCTATCGCTGGCGATCATGCTGGGAATGGCCATCGGCGCGATGACCTTGTCGCTGTTCAACCAGCAACTGGCGTTCCTGAAGATCTACAAGGCGCAAGGCTTTCTAACCGAGGAGGCCCCGCTCGTCAGCATCCACGTCAACAAACTCGTCGGCAAGGCCGAGCGCTTTCGCCTGCACAACTCGGTGGCAGACGCGCTGGCCGGTGCCAATCCCCAGTCGGCAGCCTCGCCGGTGCTGGTGTTGAACTTCCGCCAACCGGATGGCACCGTGCGCGCGTCCATCCTGTCATTCGAGAATCGCGGCAGCGGCTTGGCGCTTTACTACTATGTGGTGCCGCTCAGCGGCGTGCTCGGAACCCCCCAATGGTATCTGACAAAAGCGCCGTCGAAAGTCTCGTTCTCGGTAATTCAAGGCATCCTCTGCATGGCCCTGAGCGGGCCCAACGGCGAACTCATCACCTATTCCGGAGCCATGACCCAATGAAAACGACCACCCTCAGCCGGCACCCATCCGGCTATGTCTCGTACCTGCTGGTATTGTCGATGGGGATGTTACTGACGCTGCTGATGGTGTTTGCCTACAAGCGGGCATCGACCTCGCGCTCGATCCAATCCACCGTGCAGCTGGAGGTGGATTACGGCGATAAGGAGGAGGCCATCCTGCGCTCCATCGTGGCCATCGCCCCCAACCGGACGATCCGCGCGATGCAGAGTCTATCCAATTCCAGCAGCACCATCAGTGATCCGCTGCGCTGGCAGAACATCTTTACGGAGGCCCTTGACCTGGCCAATTCCCGCCAGTCAGTATCCAGCCAACTGCTCACGGCGCTGGGTGCCACCGCGCCGCAGGTGGCCAATTCCGGGGATGCCGCCCTCGGCACGCCCAGTTTGATCTTCAAGTCAATCGGCGGCGGCTCCGACTATGTGACCCCGGGCATCAACAACAGTCTCGGCTCCGGCTATCCGGTGCCGCTGAGCTGCAACAATTCAAACGACAACAACCGCGACAAGACGTGGCCGATCATCTCTAGCAACAAGTTGTACGGCTCACTGGCGCAAAGCGGCATCTCGCTCCCCTATGCCAGCTATCCGAATTTCAATATCATCACCTATCCGAACATTAATTTCGGTTACGCGAGCCCCGGCCAACCGTTTGTGGCGAAGCGCAATTGGTGGGGGTTTTCAATGGATCTGTCCGAACCGGATGCCGCCTCGACCGCCGCCGTGCTGTCGCGCCGCAACTTCGTGTACTCGAT
Source organism: Akkermansiaceae bacterium (assembly GCA_903908495.1). Classification (GTDB taxonomy): domain Bacteria; phylum Verrucomicrobiota; class Verrucomicrobiia; order Verrucomicrobiales; family Akkermansiaceae; genus Luteolibacter. The sequence goes on along the minus strand of CAIVSK010000403.1, from coordinate 51,262 downwards.
CTATGAGATTCCCTCCCAGTTGGCCATTTCCGCCTCCTCGTTCATGGAACTGGGCCAATATGCCTCCGGCAGCGCCTGGCAGAACTTCACCATCACCGGCGGCATCTTCGCCGGACAGGCACAGGTGGACGGCACCACCGCGCTCTCGGCGCTGGCCACCCGTCGCGGTGCCAGCCTGTCCAACAGCACCACGGTGGGCGGGCAGAGTTTCACCGGCGATCCGTTCACGCCGGGCGTGCGCGAGGCCTATCTGCTCACCCAGGGCAGCTTCTTCCCCGTCTCGCTGGCTTCCGAGAGCGGGCGCGCCGCCTTCATTCCCATCAACCGGGGCGTGGACTATTTCGACCGCCTCACCCATGCCACCGAAACGAGCGTATTGTCATCCACCTCGTGGAACAATTATTCAGTCGGTGCCCTCCAGTGCGCCATGCGCCTGGATGTGACCCAGTCGGTGAGCGCCTTGAACAAGTCGCCGACGGTCCTGCGCTTCTCCTACCTCAAGTCCGGAGTCCGCACCGACCTGACCGTGCCGCTGACCACCGGCGTGGCCAGCGGTTCGCCGGTTGGCTATCTCTATGCTTGCGAGGAGAACTCCACCTACAATTTCGGCAGCACTGTGGTCGACCTGGCTTATGGCAAAAACGGCACCTATGCCTATCAAATGGGCATGACCGGCTCGATCACCTATAACAACGCCCGCTTCGGCGACCCGCTGGTCGGAACCGTCAAGACCGGTTATTTCAGGCCGAGCTACCCGTTTGAAATCAAGGCCCTGCCCTCCGGAAAAACTTGCATCGCGGTCTATCCCAAGCGCTTCGCCGCGTTTCTAACCGCGCTGGGGGCGGACAGCACGGCCGTGAACAACTCGCTGGTGGTCAACGTCGACTACACGGTGGCCACCGGCAGCGCATTCCTGACCAAGCCATCGATTCCTTGCACCGACCTGGATTACGGGGTCATCCTGCAGGAATGCAGCGATCTGACGTCCTTCAGCAAGGGATTTTCGCTGGTGACCAATCTGCGCCTGTATATCGGGGATGACTTCAACGTGATATCCACCAGTCCACCAGCCGGCTATACGCCGATAGGGCTGTATTACCCGCCCTGCTCGTTGTTCGCGCCGGAGAAGCGCTATGGGGTGGATATGGACCCGTTCGGGGTGAACTTTTCCGGGCAGATGGGCTCGCTGGCCAGCGAAACGGCCGCCGTTCCCGTGCGTCCGCTCGATTCCAAGGCGATGAGCGGTGCCACCATCGCCACCGGTAACGTTGTGGTGAACTTGAGCCCCATCACCCATCCGGCCAACCTCCCGCCCATCTTCATGATGAACTGGCTGGTGCTGCTCGAAGAGCGCAGGCGGGAGTTTTACTAGCGGGACGGTGCCTCGTAATGCCGCCTCCAACCGCCAGCACGGGGCGTTGGCTCCGGGCTGCTTAATTCCGTTAGGCCGGGTTGTGCGCCCTGTTCCACCTGAGCGCCCTTGGAAACTCTTGGGTGCACCCCATATTCTTGTGCCCGCGATGGTTTGGAGTTCTTAATATATCAAGGTATAGCTTACCCTTTGTGGGAATCCGGATAGAACGTAAACAGGACGGGATGATTTACCCATGCTTCGGATTCCAGTGGACCTGTAATGAGGGATTCCGCTCCGACGGTGAGGCAAGAGCAACCGGCCGGATCTAACATGCCATGAATACCATCCCATTCCCTCGCGTTTCATCAATCGTTGTGGCGGTCTGTACCTGCGGCCTGTCCGGGGCAAGCGCCCAATCCACCAATCCCTCGGTGCCCTTCGGCAAGCTGACGGCATCCCCAACCATGGTGCAAGCAGGCACCAAGCCCGACCTCACCTGGAACATCACCTATCCATTATCGGTCAAGGACGTGGTCACCGTGTCGACCCCACCCGGCATCACACCCAAACAGGACCTCATCTGCGACGTCCGGATGATCGGGGCGGGCGTCACCACCAAGAACGCCAGAGGCACCACCATTTATGTCCAGACCCTGGGACAGATCCTCTACAACGGTTCATCAAGCTGGAGCACGATCTTCAATGGCTTCAACACCGACCGCATCGTGCAGCAGCAGGGCATCGTCATATCCTTCACCGCCAATGCCAACCAGCCTATCAATTTCGGCGGATACTATATAACTAACAACGTCAGCAGCGTCACCTACACCTCCCGGATCGGCGACAACGTGCGGTTCCAGTTCAACGGCGACACACCGCCGGCGAACCTTCCGGGCTACAACTCGCCGTCCCTTGCGGGTTTTGTCAAACCGTATCTGGATGCTTCCGGGAGAATCAAAATCGGCCCCATGGATGTGATCGTGTTCATGGAGTTGACCACGGCGAACAAAGCCACTCTCGGCTATGACCTGCAAGACCTGGTGATGCTGGTCACCTTCCGCAACCCGTGAACCCATGACTCAGCCAGCCACTCTATCAACCCACAGGCGTTGCTGCGCATGGCCGCTTGCGGCGCTGTGCGCCGTGGCGACGGGGCTTTGTACCGCCGCGGCGCCCGTCATGCAGGATGCTGCGACCCATGAGCAACTGGCGCGGCAACTGCGCAAGACGCAGCAGGAAGACCCGATGAAACTGCTGCCGGCCTCCCACGGCGAGGATCCGTCGCGAACGCAAGCAAAGGATCTGCTGAGCCAATCCGACATCCTGTGCTTTGGCGGCTTGGCCACCCTGCTGCCCAAGCGGGCAATCCTGCTGGTTCCCAAAGCCATGGCTGGGCGCACCCAATTGAGTGCGGGAGTCTTGCTCATGGGCTGGGCCGAATTTCATGCCCGCAACCGCGGCTGGATCACTACCGTGGAAGTGAGCCGCCAGCAAGCCGAGGGCACCCAACCCCTGGCCGAGGACGTCACCAAACTGCTCCTCGACCACCCCAATTTGGTCGTCGCCACCTATCAAGGCGGCCCGATCTCGGTGCTGCCGCCCAAGCCAACGCCAGCCCCACCCGCGCCCATCCCTCCAACTCAAGACAGCAACCCATGAAACGCCACGTGTTTCGCATCACTCCCCTCATCATTCTAGCCACTTGCCCGGCGGCCCCGGCGGAGACGGCGGAGTACACCAATTTCATCCGGCAGTTTCAAACCACCTCCGGGGTCCAGTGGGACGCCTCGGTGGCCGCAAATGGCGAGCAAGTGTCCCAGCTGGGGGTTGATAAAGGAGGCTCCCGCTTTGAGTTGTGGACCTTCCTCACCAACTCGCCGACCACCAGTTATCTTCTCGATACCGCGTTTGTGGGCACCTACATCCCGCTGGCGGCCGTGACCATTCACTCGGAAGACCCCTATGGCCCGATCCCGCGAACCCGCGCAGACCGCATGTTCAGCGTCGATATCGCGGTCAACGGACTGCTCAACGGAGCGAACGACCCGGTCTCCGCCAAGAGCGTCAATTTGATGCGCCATGTCCAATCCTATGGGAGTGGCGGCACCGGGGTGAACCTCGATCGCAGCCAGGCCACCCTGCTCACGCAAGCGTCAGTGGCCCAGAATGGCAGCCGCACCCTCACCTACGCGCTGACATCGGTTCCGGGTGCCGACCGCACGAAGGTGCGCGGTGAGGAGTGCTTCGCGGTGTTTTCGCTGGCGGACTATCAGGCACCGGTGGCCCAGATCGACTCGTCGTATATTCAAATTTGGCCGGTGGCGGACGGTTCGCTTGCCGGGCTGACCCAGGCTCAGTTGATTCGTTTCGCCCTGCCGCAGCTCACCATCACGCTCAATGACCTGTATCCGAGTTCGACGACCTATGTGCAAGCCTATCAGGGAAATCCGCAACTCGGCGTTACCGGCACAACCTTGCCGGGCTCGGTGCTGGTGCTCAATGAATCCGTCCCGCAAAGCCGGGTGCTCACCATCAAGGATTACGACGCGGTGTTTGACCATGAGGGCGGTTGGACCATCGAACTGCTCACAGTGACGCCGTTTGGCACGGATCGGCTGGCCTATCTCAGCTTTGAAATTGACAGGACGATCAAAGTCAACGGCACCTTGACGACCCATGAATGAATCCGGGTGGCGTTTTTGCAATCCTTGTCATGAAATTCTCCACTCCCGAGCGCCACCCCTGCGGCTTTGTCTCATTTCTGCTGGTGCTCTCCATCGGGACCTTGCTAACGCTGTTGATGGTGTTTGCCTATCGGCGGGCGGCGGCCGCTCAAACCGTCCAAGCAGGGGTGCAACTGCAATTGGATTACAGTGAAAAGCAGGAGGCGATTCTGCGCTCGATCGTGGCCATCACCCCTAACCGGGCCATCGGTGCCATGCAATCGCTCTCCAATGCCAACACCACCCACTCCGATCCCTTGCGCTGGGAGAATATTTTCACCGACGCGCTCACGGCGGCCAATGCCCGCCAATCGATTTCCAGCCAGCTGGCGATGGCGCTCGGCGCGGCGCTGCCGGTGGGCTCCAATTCCGGCGACGCAGCCCTGGATAATCCGAGTTTGATCTTCAAGGCGCTTGGCACCGATACCGGCTTCGTCTCGGCCGGCATCAACCGCAGCCTGGGCAGCGGCTATCCGGTGCCGCTGACCTGCGACAACCGCAACGACTCCACCCGCGACCCGACCTGGCCGATCATCTCCTCCAGCAAGGTGTATGGCCCGTTGGCACAGAACGGTGTGGCTCTGCCGGTCGACGCCTATCCGAATTTCAACATCGTTACCTATCCAAAAATTTGCTTCGGCTACACGCGCCCCGGCCAGCCGTTTGTTGCGAAGCACAATTGGTGGGGCTTCTCAGTGAACCTCGCCGAAGCGGACGCCTCCACCACGGGTTCCATGATGCAGCGGCGCGACTTCGTGTTGTCAATTTATGAAATTCCATCCCAGCTGCCGATTTCCGCATCCTCCTTCATGGAGCTCGGTGAGCATGGCGGGGGCGATCCCTGGGGCGACGTCACCATCACCGGCGGCGTGTTCATCGGCCGGGCGGTGGTGGATGGCAGCACCGCGCTGACGGCACTGGCCACCCGCCGCGGCGCAGCCCTCTCCGCCAACACCACGGTGGGCGGCCAATGCTTCACCGGGGATCCGCTCGCAGCGGGTGTGCGCGAGGCCTATCAACTCACCCAGGGCGACTTCTTCCCCGTGTCAATGGCCTCGGAGAGTGGCCGCGCCGCCTTCGTTCCGATCAACCGCGGCCCCGATTACTTCGACCGCTTCTCGCATGCCGCCGAAACCGACGTCTTGTCATCCACCAGCTGGGACAATTATTCCCTCGGCTCGCTGCAATGCGCGATGCGCCTGGACATAACCGAGGCCGCCAGCGCGTCGAACCCGACGCCCACGAGCCTGCGCTTTTCCTACATCAAGGAGGGGGTCCGGCAGAACCTGACGCTGGCCCTGAGCGCGGGCCTGGTCACCGGTCTTCCCACGGGATATATCCATGCTTGCGAGCAAGACCAAACCTACGATTTCGGCACTGCGGTGGTCGATTTGGCCTATGGATCAAGCCCGCAGTTTGCCTACCAAACGGGCATGAGCGGACCGGTCACCTTTAACAATGCCCGCTTTGGCGACCCGCTGGTGGGAGCGGCCAAGGCCGGCTATTTCAAACCGAGCTATCCGTTTGAAATAAAGCCACTGCCATCCGGCAAGACCTGCATCGCCGTCTATCCAAAACGTCTCGCCGCGTTCCTGGCCGTGCTCCGGGCGGATGACACCGCAGTGAATCATTCCCTGGTGGTCAACGTCGACTACTCGGCGGAAACGGGCGGCACGTTTCTAACCAAGCCGGCGATTCCCTGCTCGGATGCGGATTACGGGGTGATCCTGCAGGAATGCGCCGATCTAACGTCATTTAGCAAGGGCTTCTCACTGGTGACCAACCTGCGCTTGTATTTCGGCGACGATTTCAATACCACGCCCGCCGTCCCGCCCTCGGGCTATTCCCCGCCGGGTCTCTACTATCCGCCCTGCTCGATTTTCACCCCGGAAAAACGCTATGGGGTTGAACTCGATCCGTTCGGGGTGAGCTTCTCCGGCCAAGTCGGCTCGGTGGCCAATGAAGCGGCCAGCCTGCCAGTCCACCCGCTGGATACCATGGCGTTGAGTGGCGCGAGCGTGGCCTCCAACCGTATTCATGTGAACTTGCGCCCGATCACCCATCCGGCCGAACTGCCGCCCATCTCCATGATGAACTGGCTGGTGCTCATCGAAGAACGCCGCCGCGAATTCTATCCTCCCGACTATTCAGGAAATGGAAGCGGTCAAGAATAATGAATTTCTTATTGACTATCTGTTATTTTTTTAAAATTGTATAGGTGATATGAGAAGCACCTTTTTGTCTGGCATCCATGGAGCCGAAGAAGCGGAACACTTCCAGCGCTGCCACTCCGCAACCACCGATCCGCCCCTGAGCGGACGGGATTTTGCAGGATTGCCGCACAGCGGCGGGCACCCATCGAAGGCTGCCGCTACCATAAAGGGCGACTGCCACCGCCCTCCGACCCGGTCCCGCCCGGTTCAAAAAAAGAAAAATAAATTTTTAATTTGACGACATCGGGATTTCGGCATAATTACGTACGTATCTGGTCGGCATAATTGCCTGAGAATTAAAATATTTACCATGCCACGCGCATTTCCATCCAACGAGTCCCTGAAGACGCCCAGCACGGCGGCAGCTTCTTTACTTACTTTCGTTTTCAGTATAAACGCCGCCCTGATTGATTGTGACGAACCCATGCAAGAATCGCCATGAGACTCTACCGCCTCACCGTCGCGACCATTTTCCAACGCAAGGCATGGGCCATCTGCGCGCTAGCCATCACGCTCCTGCCCTTCGTCCTGCCGCTGCTGTCCAGCGCGACGGAGAAGCCGCTGCTGGTGCAACCCGCGCGGATTCTCGCCGCCTGGAACACTCTCTGGTGCTGCACCTTGCTGTGGGGCTTTTTCACTGCCGCCCGCCAAGGTGAGGACAATGCCAAGTCCGGCATGGGCGAGTACTTTCTGACCACGGGGATTTCCGCCACCCGCCAGTTGTTTGAGATTTGGCTGGCGGTGTTTTGCTTCATCGCGCCGATGACCCTGGCCACTGCGGCCATCTGCCAATGGGCCGCGAGTCCTGCCGACCCCGTGGAACGCTCGTTGTGGTGGGTCCTCAACCTTCAATATGCCAGCCTGTTCCTGCTGGTCATCGCACAACTGCTGGCCCTGGCCGTGGCGCTGGCCTCCCGCTTCGGCAGCATCGTCGGCTTCAGCGTCTCGCTCGCCCTCGCCGTCTATGGCCTGTGGGGCGTAGGCTACCTCGAAAACATGCTGAAATTGGAGGCGAATCCCCTCCTGCGGGGACTCTGGTTGTATTCGCCCCAATACCGCTTCGCCGACCTGACCCAGCGTCTTTACTTCAAGAGCGGCGCGCTGCCCTCGACCGCCTTCTGGACCATGGCACTGTATTTCGCCGGCATTCTGGCAGTTTACGCAGGCATATCCCGACTCTGTTTCCGCACCCAGCATTCCTCCTAATCGCTTTGCTGCCACCGACAACTCACCCCCCTCCATCTCATGTCACGCCTCCCATCCATCCTGCTCAGCACCGGCCTTATCGGCTCCGGGGCGCTCGCGTGGATATTGGCGGGACGGCCACTGACCGCCAACGCCGACCTGGATGTCCCGTTGAACCCGTTCGGCATCAACTGCAGCCCGTATGGCGAGGTTATAGCGATGGCGATGCAAGGGCCGGTGGACACCTTCTTCGACGCTGGAATGGCGGGCGGAACGCCGACTCCCGCAAACGGCAACCCGGCCACGCCCGCAATCAATGACGAAGCCGCGCCAGCCACAGCGGCCACCTCCGTCAACGGCCGTTTAGGCATTCTGCTAACTTCTTTGGAAGGCGCATGCGAAACGCGCACCAATCCCAGGGGCACCAGCGAAGCACTCAAGCGCTATCTGCGCCGCCAGGCCGAAGACAAGCTGCGGTTTGCCTACCAACTCGATCCGGCCCACTACGGCAACTACAACGCGCTGCACTTTTTTCTCACTGAACCATCGATTGGCACTCGCCCGGAACTCACCCCCTCAGCGGCGAAACTGGCCGAAGACACCATTCAATACTGCCTCAAGCAAGAGCAGGATCCGCGCCCGGCACTCACCGCCGCAGCCGCCGCCACCAACATCCTGCACCTGATGTTTGGCGACCGCTCCAATGCAGTTCCAAGATATACCAACGCCCAAATGCGCCGGTGCCTGACCGTCCTCGACCACTGCCTCGCCCGCTACACCTGCATTGCCAAGGTGTGGGACCAAACGAAGCAATGGGACCTGCTGTCCCCCCAGCGCATCGCCGAGTGCGACGAGCGCTTCCAATTCATCGTGAAAATCCGCGACGCCGCCGAAAAGACCATCCTCCGCCTCGAAACCGAGTCCCGCAACGTCCAAGCCTCGGTAACGACACGAGACCGCCTGGCTAATAATTGATAACTGATAACTATCATGTCCGTCTCCGCCACCACCTTCGAACCTCCCCCATTGCCGGGCCGCACGGCAACCGGAGCGGCGCGTTTCGTGGCGGGAATGAGCGGCAGGGATTTGCTCGGGATCATTTTCCGCGTCTGCCGCGAACTGACGGTTTCCGACATCCAGATGCGGGCGAGCCGCCCGGTTTATATCCATACCAACAAAGGCATGGAGAAACTCGATTACCTCGGCATCCTCTCGCCCTTGCATTTGGATGAAATCCTCAAGGAACTCATCAGCAACCGCGAAAGCGGCAGCCATGGCTTCGGCATGGATCAATCGATCGACCAACGCGTCGATGAAAAAATCCAATTGGCCATTGCTGATTTTGCCAAGAGCCGGGTTGCTGACTTCTCATGCGACGGCATCCCGATGGGCGAGAATGGCGAGCGCTCCGGCCGCCTGCGCATTCAAGCCCACCTCAGCTCGTCGGGCCTTGGCATCACCTGCCGGATTCTCAACGATTCCATTCCGGAACTGGAAGCCCTCGGCATCGATCCGGACACCACCACCACCCTGCGCCATTGCGTACTCAAGCGGGCGGGGCTCTGCCTGGTCACCGGTCCCACCGGCTCGGGCAAGTCCACCACCCTCGCCTCGCTCATGGACTGGTTGCGCCGCCACCATTGCAAGCACATCGTCACCGTTGAGGATCCCATCGAGTATCAATACCCCGATGAAATGGACGATCCGGAGTACCCCGGCCACAGCATTCCATCCCCCAGCATCATCACCCAGCAGGAAGTCGGGCGCGATGTGCATTCCTACCGCCAGGGCCTCAAGGACGTGCTGCGCAAGGCCCCCCACGTTATTTTGCTCGGGGAAATCCGCGATCGCGAGGCGATGGAAACCTGCATGGAAGCCGCCCAAACCGGCCACCTCGTGCTCTCCACCCTCCACACCACCGGTGCGGTCAAGACCATCGGCCGCATCCTCGAGCTCTATCCGAAGGAAAACCACAGCGCCGTGCTCAGCCGCCTCGCCGAAATCCTCATCTTCATTCACTCCCAAGGGCTCCTCGCCGGCATCCAGCGCCGCGTCCTGACCTATGAGTTTCTCCACAACAACGACGACGCGATCTCCAGCGCCATCACCAACTACGACGGCGGCGCCCGCTCGCTCGAGGACGTCATCCGCCGCACCGGCAACATCGAGTGGGACACCAACCTGCGGCGCATCCTCAAGCGCGGCCTCATCACCCACGAAACCTTCATCAACGCCAGAATGAACCGCAATGATGACGAGACCTGACTTTCCGAGACTGCCAAACCGCGCGCAAGCAACCCTGCGCAACGCCAGGTAGTCCACACCGACAAAACAAAAAAAACAGACAAAAAACACCAAAACAGACAAACAACATGAAACTAACACAGACACCAAGCATCAAGCGCAAGTCCGGCATGACCCTCCTCGAATTGACGGTCGTCATCCTCGTCTTGCTCTCCCTCATCTCGATCCTCTTCATCGGTGCGCGCGCCTGGAAGAAGGGTTCTGACCGCGCCGGCTGCATCCTCAACATCCGCAATGCCCAGCAATCCGTGCGCGGTTTTGCCAACATGCAGAACATCGCCGTGGGCGCAACTTTCACGGAAAGTGACGTCTTCGGCTCCGGTAAAATGGTCGACAAGACTGTTGCTGCCATGGTGTGCCCGCAAAATGGCGCAGCTGCCTATACGGCCGCAGCATCAGGAACCGTTCCAGCCGTCGGAACCCTGTACATCGCCTGCGCCGCCGCCGCCGCTCCGGACAATCACATTCCTACGGGTTACACCGATTGGTGATATCTGATTGCCCCTCATTCGCTCCCCGCCTCATTGGCGGGGAGCTTTTCTGTCTAGAAAGATCCCAAGCGTCGGTTTGTTTACCGATCTGCCCAGTGTGCCAATTCCGAGATCATGTTTCAACATCCGGCATCACTCAATCCGCTCCAACGCTTCAGGCAAGCGCGCTTCGTGCTGCGCCAAACCACCCGGGCCAGCAACCCCGCATGGTATGCGGCAGCCCTCGACCTCGATCTGCAATTGCACATCCGGGTGGACGGCCCGTCTGTATCGAGCTTCTTTTATAGACATTCCAAGGCCCAATGGTCGAAGGGTCCACCCCTCACGGAGGCCGACCTGCGCGACCCGGCAAAGATGGAGGCTTGCGCCACCGAGATTCTCAAGCAAGCCCGTGCCTTCAAAGCCGCATCGCTCGGCGTCATCCTCCATCTGGCGGATGAATTCGCCACCGCCGAACTCAAACCCGACCTGGACAATCCGGCGGCATTGCCGGATTTGCGCGAGGCGGCCGTGCAAAAGCCCGCCTCGATTCTCGACGACTCATCAGTCCCGCCCGAGCAAAACTCGTGGCGCGTCCTCCCCTATCCGGCCCAAGGCAGCGGGGTGATCGGCACCACCATCACGCTCACCCGCCACTATGCGGCGTTTTTGGCGGCGCTGCGGCAAACCAGCGAGCACCACAATTTCCCCATCGTCACCCATGCCCTCAGCGCGCCGTTGGTGGCGGTGATGGGCTTGGCCCAATGCGCGCCGTTTACCCCCGGCAAATCCGCCGTGGCGATTCTGCAATACCCGTGGTTCTCAACCTTGGCGTTTTTCAATGACCACGCCGATTTACTGCTCATCCGCACCCTCCAGCACCGCCACCTGCGCCAGGCCCCCAATCTGCGCCAAGCCCTTACCACCACGCTCGCGTCGTTGGAACTCGCCGATCCGGATCTCTTCGTGCTCTCGCTCGGCTTGGACCTCGATCCCGGACTCCACCGCGATCTGAGCAGCGCCTTCCCCCTCAGCCGGGTCGTCGCCGTCACCCCGCCCACCCCGGACGAGATCCCGGACTGGTGCCCGGAACCGGTCATCGTCGCCCCCTCCACCACCAAGGGCGAACCCGCTCGCAGCCTCACCTTCAGCATCCTGCGTGACGAAAAATGGGCGTTGCAGGATTTTCTGCCAACCCCCAGGGAGGTCGTGGAAATCTATCCGACTCGTGCGGAAATGATCCTTCTGCGCGGACTCAGGTTGGCCCGTTTGAGCATCTATAGCATCGTCGTGTTGGTCGTGGCGTGGTTCGCCCTCGGAATCGTCAGCATCCTGCGCAGTGATGCGTGGACCTTCGATCCAAGCCAGGCGAATTATATCAAGGGACGGCTCACCAATCTAACCGCCGAACGCAAGAAGAACGAGCACTGGGACAATTTGCTGGAAGACCGCTCCAAGGCGTGGGCCTCGATGGAACTTCTCAGCCGCCTGTTTCCCGAGCGCTGCGGCGTGCTGGTGAAAAACTTCACCCACACCGTGCGTGCCGAGACGGCACCCGGTCAGGCGAAGATCGGTTTCGTCAAGGAGTGGAAGATCACCGGTCTGGCCCGCGATGAAGCGGTTGATCGGCTCAACACCCTCAACACCCAGGAAGGCATCACCGCCCAGTTCAGCGAAATTGCCCGCATCACCGGCAATGTGGCGTTCAACCCGACCGTGCGCACCCGCAATCTAGCCGTCAACGTCCGCACCCAGGAGAACAACGCATTCAAGCCCCTTCCCATCGAGGAAACCTTTGATACCGACGAGTCATCTTACCCCTTCAACTTTGACCTGACCATCACCCAGCGCTTTGAAGCCACCGATCCGCTGGCGATCCAAGTGAGCAAAGTCCCCTGAGCCATGAATCTTTACCGCCAGTCCATCGCGCTGTTTGGAATCGTCCTGCCGGTCCTTGCCTGCGCCGTGCTCATCACGCTTTGTTTCACCTTGAAGTCCAAGATGCAGGACTCTCTCAACAACAAGCAGTCGCTCTTCAAAACCTACGACAGGGGCCGCATCGATGCCCTCACCGTTGAGGGCAAGATCGCCCTCCAGCGCCCGCACATGGAGCACTGGATGGAGTTGCTGGGTGAAGAGTCCTCAAGTGCCGTCAACACCCATCTGCGCGCCATCGCCGAAACCCTGCCCAGCAAGGAATTCCAAAAAACCGCCTTTGAGCGCAGCGCCGGCAAGGGCGGACTCGGCACCGGCATCGCACAATCCTCGTCACAACTCCGCATCGTCTTCCGCGGCACTTTCCGCAGCATGCAGCGCGCTTTCCTCGAATTGGAAAGCGGCATGCCCCAACTCCAACTCCAAGAACTGCGCATCGATCCCAACCAGCAAAACTCCTCCGGCCTCCTCAACTTCCAAGTCAGCTACACCGCATGGGAAAATTAATCCACATTTTGCGCAGCCTAACGCTCGGCGCAGCGGTGTTGCCTCTGCTGGCAGGCCAGCCGGCGCTAGCCGCCAATCCAAAGGCCGCAGTGCCGGCGGCGGCGGCGAGTGCCGCAAGCGCCGCGCCCCAGGCAAAGGCCACTGATTCCACCCCATCCCGCTACGCCGGAAATGATATCAAGGCATACGTCACGGCGCTGGCCAACCAGCTTGCCATCCGTGACCGGGCGAGCGATCCGTTCGGGCAATTGCAAGATCCCAACGCCAAGCCGGTGGTCAAACCCACCCTCGCGAGGCCGATCCGCCGGGCCACCACCGCCGAGCCGCCAGCGTCGCTCTCGGACATCGTTGGCCGGATCGAAATCACCACCATCATGCCTCGCGACAAGCGCTTCCTGGTTGGCAGCCGCAGCATTGGCCAGGGCGACAAACTGCCTCTCAGCTTCCACAACAAGCAAATTCATATTGAGGTCATTGAGGTGAGTTCGCAGCGCATCGTCTTCCGCAACGTCGAGACCGGCGAACTGGGTGTGCGCCAACTCAACCTGCTGCCGAAAGGGATGACCCCGGGCACCCACGGCCTCAGCGCCCCGGGCATGGTTCCAGCCACGCCCAACAACACTTTGGAGATCGACTCCCTGCCACCCTCCACCGCCCCCGCCACCAATCCCTAACAACAACGCAGCCCGCATGAAACCATTCCAGTTCCTGATCCTCCCTGCACTGATTTTCGCCACCGGCCTCAGCCACGCGCAAACGCCGGCCGAATCCCCCGCCGCCGGGCCCGCCGTTGAACCCGCCGTTGGACCCCTCGTTGAACCCGTGCCACCGCCCGCCCTGCCACCGCCGGCTCTGCCCGGGAGCGCGGGCTTGAAACCGGGTGTGGCTCCTGCCGCAACTCCGGCCACGGGATTGCCAGCCACGGCCGCGGAAGCCCCGAAGAGCCAGATGGAAGCCTCGGATGAAGGCTATCTAATCAAGGACGCGCCGATCAATGATATCTTCCAATTCCTCGCCAAGTCCGCAGGGCGTCAGTACTTCCATAATGCCAAGATTGCCGGACCCGACTTCCGCGTCACCGGCCATTTGAATGATGGCAATCCCCTCGCCCAGATGGAAGAGCTGGCGTTCATGTATGGCTTGGCCCTGCACACCAAAGGGTCCACCATCTATGCCCTCACCCAAGCCCAACTCGCCCAGCTGCCAAGCGTCGAGTTTCACTATCAACTCCAATACCTCCGGCCCACTGATATCAAGCAAATCGAGGAATTGATCAAACCGATGCTCAGTCCCGCCACCGGCATCGTCAACTTCGAGCCCAAGACCAACACCATCGTCATCATCGATGCCGCCCACCGCATCGAACAAGTCCGCTCGCTGCTGCGCGCCATCGACCGCGCCAAGGGCCAGATTATCGTCGAAACCAAGATTTTGCGCATCAATACCACCGTGGCTGAGCGCACCGGCGTCAATTGGTCGGCCTCCCTCGGCACCAACGGCACCACCCTGACCATCGCCCGCGACCTCAACTCGGTGTTCGGGCTGCCCTCGTCCCCGGCCTCGGAAATCCCCAATGCCAATGGCACCAATCTGGTGCTCAGCCCCGTCCAAGTCAGTGGCGTGCTGCGCGCCCTCGCTGAAGGCGGCCTCGCCAGCCAGGTGTCCAATCCCACCCTCATCACCGAGGACAACGAAATGGCGACCATCTCCATCATCGACCGGATTCCCATCATCACCACCACCACCACCGCAGCCTCCGGCGGCAGTGCAGCCAACCCCACCGTCACCGAACAAGTGCGCTACAAAATCGACTCGTCGGACCTGCCCATTGACACGAGTCCGGACAAGCACCGTGAAATCGGCATCTCGCTGGTGGTGACCCCGACGCTGCTGCCCGACGGCACGGTGCGGATGAAATTGCGCCCTCGCTCCGCCCAGATCGTTGAAGAAGTCAAAAGCATCTCCGGCAACTTCTACCCCCGCGTGACCGAGTCGATGCTCGAGACCTTCGCCCGCGTGCCCAATGGCTACTCGCTGGTCGTCGGGGGCTTTTATGGCGAAACCAAAACCAACGGCAAGACCAAGGTCCCCATCCTCGGCGACATCCCGGTGATCAATTTCTTCTTCAAGAGCAAGGAGGCCACCAAGGAGAAAACCAGCCTCGTGTTTATCGTCACACCCAAGTCGTACGACCCGACCAATCGTGCCGCCAACGCGAATGCCAGCACGTTTGTCCGCCGCGGCAATGCCATCGGCCACGATTACAACTGGGTCGATGAAACCAATCCCGGCCCGAATGCCGAACCCAATTTGCGGCGCGCCATTCGCGGCCTCAAACCGCAACCCGCACCTTACTACCCGCTGCCCGGCGAGGATGCGTGCGGACCGGTAGCCACCGCGCCCAACCCGCCGCCCGCAGCCAATCCCCGCGTCACCAAAGCCCGCCGCGAATGATGGAATTCCCTACACCTTTTGCAGGCCAGACCTCGTCGTTCCCCCCGTTGTCAGGCGATATCGGCAAGGCGCTCGATGCCTGCCTCGACCAAACCGCAGAGCTGCTTGTCTTCTGTCGCGCGGCCAGCCAGATCGACGTCTCGCATGCGGTTGATGCGGTCCGCAAGGCGCAGGCGGGAAATCATCCGCTTGATCTGGTGGAAGCCGTTGCCCGCGAGCAGGGCCACCAGGAGGAACACTTGGCAGGCATCATCCGGAGCCTCGGCGACAAACTGGCCGCCGAACTCAATCCCTCGCCACCGTTGATCCCCTTCGCCGGCAAGCTCATCGCCCCCTCCGCCTTTTACGAGTCGTTCGACCACATCCACAAAATGGCGCGGGTCTTGTTGACCCCGGTGATTTTCGTCGAAGACACCGATTCCATCGGGGTGGCCTCCATCAATCCCATCGCCGCCACCCTCCTGGCCGAAAAAATCCAGGAAGCGGTTTCACGGCGCTTCGATATCCGGCCGTTTCTAACCATTGCCCGGCTCGAGTACGAATCGTGGTCGTTTCTCACCCACAAACATTTCGAATTATGATCGAGTTCGACGGCATCTCCTTCAATGAACTCATCAGTCGGCGCATCATGGCCGAACTGGCCCAGCACGACCCGTCCTACACCGACCTCGGCCATGATCAGGTGCCCAACCGGGTCACCCGCTTCAGCTTCATGTCCACCCTGGCCAAACTCAACGGCCTGCCATTCTTTCCGCGGGTCGCCGAATTCTGCGACGGCACCCTGCACGCCTGCTGCGATGCCACGGTGATGACGCGCGGGTATTTCTCGCCGCTGTGCCTCGGCGGTCAGGACAAGCTCATCGTCGCGGTCGCCAACCCGTGGAGCCCGCTGCCGGAGGAGTATCTCGCACCACGCTTTCCCGATCTGGAAATCGTCAAAATCGTCACCCTCGCCTCCGAGATCAACCGCGCCATCGAGTCAGTCGCCACCAACACCGGCCCGTCCCGCTCGGAACTCGACGCCATCGACGTTGAGGACATGGACGAGGGAATCCACGATTTTGACGTGACCACCGATTACGCCGAACCGATGGCCCAGCTCATCGCCACCATCATGTCCGACGCGGTCAAAACCCGCGCGTCGGACATTCACTTCAAGGTGGAAAAAGAAAGTTTTTATTATGCGTTCCGGGTGGACGGCGACATTGGCACCAAGATTGAGATTCCGATGAAGCTCAAGGACCGGCTTGACGCGTTCCTGCTCAACCTGATGAAGTTGCCCACCGAGATCCGCAACACCGTCCCCGGCATTTCCGGGCGCTTCACCATCTCGTATTTCCATCGCCCCATCGATATCCGCTACGAACGCCACCGCACCTACCGCGGCTATCACGTCACCATGCGCTTGCTCGACAAGAGCAACATCAACGTCACCCTCGGCAAGGGCACCCTCGCCTTCGATGACGAGACCATGTTCGCCCTCAACAAGGTGATGAAAATCCCCGCCGGCATCATCGTCATGTCCGGCCCCACCGGTTCTGGCAAGTCCACCACCCTCAACGCCCTGTTGCGCGAACTCAACCGGCCTGAGGTTAACATCCTCACCCTTGAAAATCCGGTCGAGGATGAGGTCCCCGGCATCACCCACTGCGACCTCAAAAGCGCCAAGGAGTTCAAGCCAATGATCGCATCCTTCATGCGCTCCGACCCCGATATCATCCTCATGGGCGAAGTGCGCGACATCGAGTCCGCAGAACTCGCCATCGAGGCCGCCGTCACCGGCCACAAGGTGCTCACCACCATCCATACCCCGCGCGCCTCCCAAATCATCGAACGCTTCGAGCAACTCGGCATCGAACGCTGGAAAATCGCCCAAACCCTCAAGGCCGCCTGTGCCCAACGCTTGGTCAAACTGCTCTGCCCCTATTGCAAGGAAGCCATTGCCGGCATCAGCGAGCTCGACCGCAAGACTTTCTGCCTGGACGAGACCTGGGCCGCCATGCCGCTGTTCAGCGCCAAGTCCGGCGGCTGCCAGGAATGCCGCAACAGCGGCTACAGCGGACGCACCGCCATCCTCGAAATCATCCCCATCACCCCCAAAGTCTCCGACATGCTCTCCAAGGGCCTCATGTCCCCCTACGAACTGGAAGTCCAAGTCGCCCAGGAGGGCATCCTCCCCAATCTCCGTCGCAGCGGCCTGCGCCTGCTGCGCGATGGCAAAACCGACCTTGCCGCCGTCAGCAAGGTCATCGACATGACCTACACCGATGATTAGCCAACCTACCACCGCCAGCGCCGCCACGCCTCCCCCGTTGGCTCCGGCCGCGAAGAAGTCGTTCCTCGCCACCCTCAACCAGCCGAAATCGGTCATCCCGTTTTCCAAAAAGGTGCTCGTCGATTTGTTTCGCGGCTTGAGTTCGATGCTGCGTGCCCAAATCAACACCGCCGACGCTCTCAAATACTACAGCCAGGGCTTGCCTAACAAAACATTGGTCGATGCCCTGCTGCGCATCCGCGAAGATATCGGCAACGGCATGAATGTGCATGAGGCATTCCGCCGCACCGGCCGCTTCAGCGACACCATGATCGGCCTGATCCAAGCGGGCTCGGACGCCGGCCAACTCCACCACGCCTTCCATTCGCTGGCCCTCCGCCTCAAGAGCGAATTGCATTTTTCCAAGCAGTTGAAAAAAGCCACCATCACCCCCGGCGTCATCATCAGCGTGTTGATGGGCGCGTTCATCACCTCACAGGTGAAAATCGTCCCCCAGGTCGAACAAATGATGAGCGGAGTCGGTGCCAAACCCGATGGCATGACGGCGATTTCTTTCAAGGTGAGCCACTTCACTCAAACCGTGTGGCCGGTGGTCGTCATCTCGCTGATTGCCACCGCCATCACCATCGCCCGTTCCACCCGGGTCCGCACCCTGCTTCTGGGGCTGGCCATGTCCCGCTGGCGCTTGCTGCGCTTGCTCATCATGAGCCTGCGCCAAATGACGTTCCTCTCCACCATCAAGCTGCTGCATTCCAACGGCATCAATCTGGCCAAGTCCATCCGCGTCTCCGCCAACAGCGTGCGCGGCACCCCGTTCTACACGGAACTCAGAACCGCCGCCGATAAGTATGAACATTCCGGCGTGCCCCTTTCCACCGCTTTCGCCAAGTACACATCGGTCGATTCCCAAGTCACCCACATGCTCTCCATCGGCGAAAAATCCGCCTCGCTCGACAGCCAGCTGACGATGCTAACCGAAATGTATGAGGAAGACGCGGAAACCCACATGGCCACCTTTGCCGCCACCGTCAGCTTCCTGGTGCTCATCATTGCCGTGTTCCTCATCGCGGCGGTCTTCATTGGCACCTTCCTGCCGATTTTCCTGATGGGCCCGAAGATGATGCAGAACGGCATCTAGAGCCCAAGCACTAAATCTTAAGTGTGAAATCCTAAACAAGACATCTCGAAATGACTCTTCTTGTCTTCCGTTTCGAATTTAACATTTAGAAATTGGAATTTTCCCCATGCAACTCACCCGCTTTGACCACTGGCTCCGGGAGCGCTTCGTCTACGAGACACACATCAAGACGCTGCGCGCCCCCGAGAGCGTCCCCCGCGGCATTCGCGCGCAGCAACTTCCCGACATCCCGGGCGTGCGCTTCAAACACCTCTTCATCGCCCGCAACACCAAACTCGCGGATTCCTTCATCGCCAGCCTGCGGGACGCCAATCTGATGTTCTTCACCGCAGTGGTGGATCGCCGCGCTTGGTTCGTCCCGTGGATCGCCCCAAAAGGCAAGTCCCCCACTTGGATTCTCGCCTGGATCGCGCTGGCCTGCATTTCCACGTTCTATGTCGTCGAGTACCTCGCCGGCCTCTTCGGCCAGCCCGAGGTCCGCAAAATGTTAGCCGATGCCTTCGAAGTGCTCAAAGGTTGATAAACCCATACTTTTCCCTTTCCATGAAGCCGATTGGCATCCATGTTTGCATTGCAATGAAAACGCTTCGCCCACCACGCCTGCAGCAGCGATTTCGGGCATTCACCCTGCTTGAAATGACCATCGTCGTCATGGTCCTGCTCATCCTGATGAGCGTCGGCCTGTTTTCTTCCAATGCCATCAGAACCTGGCGGCTTGGCCGCGAGGCCAGCGAATCGCTGCGCAGCGTCTATACCGCCCAAAAACTATATCTATCAGATAACCCGACGGCCTCCGTGAGCACGCTCACGAGCACACTGCTCATTCCGTACCTTCCGAACAAGGCCAGCAGCATGCCCACGGTGACGTCCCTGACGGGTGCCACGCTCACCATCAAGGTGACGGTATTTCCGCCGGTCCTTACCAGCGCGGGAGTGACCTACGACCCGTCCGGCAACACGACAGACTCCCTGTGGGACGTTGGAGAATGATGCGCATCCTTCCAATCCTCCTCAGCCTCGCCCTCGGCCCCGCCCTGTGCGCCGGGGATTTCCGCCCATTTGCCAATTTCCTGCTCAGTTCCCACGTGAAAGTCACCGGCGACCGGGTGACCCCCATCCCGATGAAACCCATCGTGTTCCATGTGGCCACCGATGGGGTGCGCGTGCGCATCAGCGCCGAGGGCAATGCCGAGGCCAGCAGCACGTTTGAGATTTACCGCTCGGACGGAGTTGGCCGCCAACGCCCGGGCGAGGCGACGCTGGAGGTCATTCCCGGGATCCAAGCCATGAGCAAGGCTGGCGGCGTGCTGCGCCACTTGCGCCTCACGCGGGAGTCGCTCACCATCACCACCTTCCCGGGCGTTTCCGATCATACGGTCATCACCCAAGCCCTGGCCATGGCTCCCGACGCCGCGACCGCCGCCTCCAAACCCGTTCCCTCCGCATCCGCCACGCCATGACCCTCCCACTCCCAGACGACCCCGAATCCGCCCCCACTCCGCCCGAGGCCGCGGTTGCCACCTCCGAGGCCGCGGTTGCCACCTCGGAGGCCGCGGTGCTCCTCCCGCAGCCCGGGCCGCGCGCCGTCAAGAACGGCCCCTCCGCCCAACCCCAGACCAGCGCCTATCCGTGGCTGCTGTTCCTCAGCACCGCGATGGCTGCGGTTTTCTGCTTCATGTACATCACCAAGCCGGAGTTTCCGCTGGCGGCTCCCCTTGGCGACAAGCCACCGCTCGCTGCGGAAAAATCCACCTCCGCCACGTCACTCACAGGCTCCGGAAAATCCGCCACGGCGGCGGCCAGCATGCTCCCCGATGCCGAGCGCTTGCCAGGCGACTCCTCCGGCCCAGCCGCCGCCAAGACTCCGCAGGACGGCAGCCCACGCCACGCCACGCCCGGCCCACCGGCACCCCCATTTGAGGAAACCAACCTGCACATTCAGCATGTCCTCACCGCCGCCGCACCGGGCGGAGACATCAGCCGCATCGTCCTCAACGTGCCGGTCCTCTATCAATCCCGCAACCTCGGCTGGACCGAGAGCGAGGTGGCCGAGTCCCGCGACCTGCTCAAACGCCTCGCCACCTATCAGGAAAATTCGCGAGCCCTGCGCGAGGAGGCCACCCGCCTGCTCACCTCATGGAACCAACTCGTCGAACGCTCCATTCCCACCTCCGTGCTGCGCGCCGACAGCCCCTCCCTGCCCACCAACCAGGATCAGGCCGGGCACAGCGGCCAACCGGCAGACCTCGACACCACCCAGTCGATCCACATCCAACCCGCAGACAAATGAACCCGCGCCTCCTCGTGATCAGCTTCACCTTGCTCGGCGGGCTGTGCTGCCCCGCCCAAAATCCCCCCCGCGCCGCCGCGATACCCACCACCCCCGATCCGGTGACCGATGCCGTCGCCAAATTCTTCGCCAACCGCCCCGGCGACAGCCCGCCCAACGAGGTCACGGTGACGCTGCCGCCCCAGCCGGCCCAGCCCGACCCCGCGCCATCGGCCCCCGCGCCATCGGCCCCCACGCCACCCATTGCCACGGGTCCCGGGCCCGCTCCGGCCGACGCGGCCGCGCCGCCAACACCCGCCGAGCCCGAACCGAGCCTCACCGTCCAAGTCGAAAAACTCCAAACCGGCAGCGGTGCCATCGATCCGAAAACCGTCAAACTCCGCGCCCCCTTCCCGGCCAAACCGCTCGCCGCCACGCCACCCGGCTGGCGCCTCGAGGCCTCCAACAACGCCCCGCCGTTCATCCGCAAGGTCGAGCTGGCCCCAGGCACCAGCATCACCCTCACCATCCGGCCACATCTGCTGGTCCCTGAAGCCGCCTCCTTCGCCATCACCGAGCCGGGCTTCGAACACGCCCTCGGCTACCGCCAGGCGCAAACCGTCAGCGCGATCCTCAGCCACTCAATCCAACAACTCGACGAGGACGCCAAACAACTCGGCAATGCCATCGACCACCTCCAGCAACTCGTCAGTTCCCTGCCCCATCCCGAGCCCACGCCGCAGCCCGCTCCCGCTCCCACCCTCAAACCATCCAGCAAACGATGAAACGCTCCGCCATCCCCATGAGCTGTAGCCTCGCCCTCGCCACTTTGTCCGGTGCCGTGGTCAGCCACTGGTGGTCGAATCGCGAATTCGCCGGCATCCTCGCCCATGCGCCCCTGCCGGCCGCAGCCCACGCCCCTGCCACCCCCTTTAGCGCCATTGCTGCGCTCGCACCTGCCACCCCCGCGACCCAACCCGTCCCGCTCGCAAATCCCAGAGCCGTCGCCAGCCAACCCGCTCCGGCCTCAACCGCATCAACTCCCTCCGCCGCCCAAAAAGAATTTTTCGAGTCGCTGCTCGATGAAATGAAGCAACTCAAGAAAACCAACCTGGCCCTCCGCGACCAAATGGCCGAAACCAACCGCGACTTGATGCAACTCGAATTCCGCGTCGATACCCAGTCGGCATCCTTCCGCCCACTCCCCGTCTCCGAGGACCTCTCCAGCCTCGATACCTCCTCCCTCGATTCCGCCATCTTCGACAGCCCCGACGCCGGCCCCGGCGTCCTGCCTCCCCGCGCCATCATCGTCGCCAAGCCCAACTGACGAACGCCACCGGGAACCGGGCTTCTGCGGCCTTCGCGAAAGAGGTCACAAATTGGGTCACAAATGGGGTCAGTCCTTTGGCATTTGCATCGCGTGACCGTGAGACTTTCCAATTTGCTAAGCTTCAATTGGACAATCGCAACCATGGATTGCGGAATACAATGAGAATGAATGAGGTATGAATTTTTCGGCATTCGCCATTTGGGCGAACCCGAAGCCTGTTAGAGAAGGACCATCTCTTATCCGTGTAATCCTCTGCAATCCACAAAATCCATGGTAAATGAGGCGCTGCGACCCTTTCCATCATCCATTCTAAGATTAGGGAAGCAACAGGGCGGAGTATCGATCCAAGCGGCTGAGCCATAGCGGCGTGGCGGGCTTCGCCCTTCCCGCCGCACTCCATGCTGTGGCTCGCGCAGGCGACGAGCATGCTGCGACCCGCGCTTGCGCAGCGACGGTCACAGACCGCCGCCACAATCCACAATTCCAAGCGGCGGCTACTTTTGGACAACCTGATAGACCGAGCCCGAGTGATCGACGATGAACAAATTGCCTTGGTTGTCCTCGGCGAAGCTCGAAATCAGCGGAATCCGCCCGCCACCGGGTTGCAGCGCGGCGGTGAGGTCGGTGAAATCCGCCGCTTTGCCGTCCTTGAGGATGAATGACCAGATGCGCGCGCTTTGGTAATCGCCGAAGACGTAGCGGCCCTGTAACTCCGCAATCGGCCCGCGATAGACGTAGCCGCCCGTCACCGACAAGCCCTCCTTGGGGCTGCCGCCGTGCGGGTACACGTACACCGGCTCGATGGCACCCGCAGGAGCATCACCACCGACGCCACCGGTGGGAGTCGCCACCGCACCTTCGCGCAGGCGCCAGCCGAAATTGGCCCCCGCGCCTTTGCCCTTGGCGGTGAAATCGACTTCCTCCCACTTGTCCTGGCCGACGTCGCCGATCCACAGGTCGCCGGTTTTGCGGTCGAACGAGCAGCGCCACGGGTTGCGCAGCCCGTAGGCCCAAATTTCCGGCTTGGCATCCTTGTTGCCCACAAACGGATTGTCCGCAGGCACCTTGTAGCCCTGATTGGGGGACACATCGATGCGTAACATCTTGCCAAGCAGGGTGTTGAGCGATTGTGCGTTGTTGTGCGGGTCATTGCCAGCACCGCCGTCACCATTGCCGATGTACAGCATTCCGTCCGGGCCAAAGGCAATCCACCCCCCGTTGTGATTTTCGTAAGGCTGCTTGAAGCGCAGCACCACTTCCCCCGTCGCCACATCCGTGCTCGCATGATCCTCCGAGGTGAATCGCTCGATCCGCGTGAAATGCTCCTTGTCGGTGAAATTGACGTAATAGCGGCCGTTGACCTGGAAATCCGGATCAAAGGCAAGGCCCAGCAAGCCTTCTTCATTGCCCTTGCGGCTCACGTCGCTGCGAATATCCAAAAACGGCTGCTCCGATTTCTGGCCGCTCGCCAGATCGAAGATCCACACGCGGCCTGCCTGCTCCATGACCCACAGCTTGCCGTCGATGTTTCTGGGCTGACCCGCCCACAACGGGCGCTCCAAGCCGCTGGCCACCTGCCGCACACCGATAGCCGCACCCGCAGACATCAGCGAGCCAGCGAGAAAAACCACCATCCATTTGATTTTTTGGAAACACATCCGGCCACCATAACGGGGATTGGCGGCAGCGCAAAAAATATCCCCCGCAATTTTCTCCCGGCCTATCCGCCCCTTGATTTCGGCTTTCGCGGCGCTCAAAATCGGGCCGCAACTCATTTTTCCGGCGGCGGTGGCGGCGATTTTTTCCCAAACAATCCGTTCTTTAGCCTTGCCAAGCAGCGCAGGGCAGCTAGTTTCGGCGTCCGTTTTTCTTTCTTCTGGCAGGCGGTTGGAGCCCCGGTGCCTTGCCAGAAGCCACTTTCCCGGGGCAACATCGGCAGGAAAACGAACCCCCAACACAACCCCAAACCAAACACAACATGAGTACCGTTCTCGCGGAACCCACCAATAAAGAACTGAACGATCTGATCGACTCCAAATTCCGCGAATTCCGCGAAGGATCGATCGTCAAGGGCACGATTCTCGAAATCCGCCCCCAAGTCGTTCTAGTGGACGTCGGCTACAAGTCCGAAGGCGCCATCCCCTCCAATGAATTCGAAGACGAGGAAATCGAAATCGGCGACGAAATCGAAGTCCTGCTCGAAAAACTTGAAAACGAAGAGGGCATGGTCGTCCTCTCCAAGGAAAAGGCCGCCCACAAACAAAACTGGGAAAAGATCGTCAAAGTCTTCCAAGACGGCGGTCTGGTTCGCGGCAAGGTCAAGGCAGTCGTCAAAGGCGGCCTCACCGTCAACGTCGGCGTCGAAGCCTTCCTGCCCGGCTCACAAGTGGACATCATCCCACCCAAGGATCTCAACGAATACGTCGGCAACGTCTACGAATTCAAGATCGTCAAGGTCAACGACGAGCGCAAGAACATCGTGCTCTCCCGCCGCGAAGTCATCGAAGCCGAACGCTCGGAACTGCGCCAGCGCTTCCTCCAAACCGTCAAGATTGGCGACAAGGTCACCGGCGCGATCAAGAATATCACCGATTTCGGCGCCTTCGTCGATCTCCAGGGCATGGACGGCCTGCTGCACATCACCGACATGTCGTGGGGTCGCATCAACCATCCTTCCGAACTGCTGCACATCGGCCAGTCCGTGGATGTGGTCATCCTGGACGTGGACCGCGAAAAAGAGCGCGTCTCGCTCGGCCTCAAGCAAATGTCCGAAAACCCGTGGGAAGACATCGAGCGCAAATACCCGATCGGCCACAACGTCCGCGGCCGCGTCACCAAGCTCCTGCCTTACGGTGCTTTCGTCGAGATCGAACGCGGCGTCGAAGGCCTCGTCCACGTTTCCGAACTCTCCTGGGTCAAGCGCATCACCCGTCCGAGCGATGTGCTCGAAATCGGCCAGGAAATCCACGCGGTCGTGCTCGGCATCAGTATCGAGGAACAAAAAATCTCCCTCGGCGTGCGCCAACTCGATACCAATCCGTGGGATGAAATCGAACTCCGTTACCCGGTGGGCGCCACCATCAAGGGCCCGGTCCGCAATCTCACCGCTTATGGTGCCTTTGTGGAACTCGAAGAAGGCATCGATGGCATGATCCACGTCTCCGACATGTCGTGGACCCGCAAGATCAACCACCCGTCGGAAGTTCTCAAGAAGAACGACGAAGTGGAAGCCATCGTGCTGGCCATCGACAAGGCCAACCAGCGCGTCTCCCTCGGCATCAAACAAACCGAAGAAGACCCCTGGAGCATCATCGACAACCGCTTCAAAGTCGGCGACCTGGTCAACGGCACCGTTGCCAAAATCGCATCCTTCGGCGCCTTCATCAGTCTCGATGGCGACATCGACGGCCTCATCCACATCTCGCAACTCAGCGAGGACCATGTGGAAAAGGTCAAGGACATCATCAAGGTCGGCGAACCCGTCGAAGCCCGCGTCATCAAGGTGGACAAGGTCGAGCGCCGCATCGGCCTCTCGATCAAGGCCGTCAATTACAGCGACGAGCAACTCAAGAAGGAAAGCGCCAACTTCGAGAGCCTGCGTCCGTCCAGCGAGATGGTCGGCCTCGAACAGGCCTTCAACCTCGCCGCCGCCGCCTCCGAAGACTGGAGCCCAGGCGAATGACCGACGCTTAAGTAAGGAAGTCATCTAACTAAGAGGTGGAGGGACGGGTGGGCGACAGCCACCCAGCTCTTCACCTCTTTCTTTTCAGCCATGGCCCTCAAATCCGTCCCCACGATCTCCATAGTCATTCCGGTGTACAACGAGGCACCGGTGTTGGCGCTGTTGTTCGCGGGGCTGAAGGCCAGTCTTGCCGGACTGGAGCAAACCCATGGCGCGGTGGAAGTCGTGTTGGTCAACGACGGCAGTTCAGACGCCAGTTGGAGCTTGATCAGCGCGCAGTGCGATCGCGACCCTCGCTACGTCGGCGTGAATCTGTCGCGCAATTTCGGCCATCAATTTGCCCTGGTCGGCGGTCTGGAAACCGCGCGGGGTGAGGTGGTCATTTCGATGGACGCCGACCTGCAGGATCCGCCCGAGGTTTTGCCACAACTCGTGGCGAAGTACCGCGATGGCTACGACGTGGTGTACGCCACGCGCCTGACGCGCGGCAGGGAGAGGTGGGGCAAACGGATCACCGCAGACGTGTTTTACCGGATCATCGAGAAAGTCAGCGGTGTGACCGTGTACAAGGACACCGGCGATTTCCGCTTGATGAGCCGGCGCGCACTCGTCGAATTGTCGCGGATGCGCGAGGTGCATCGGTTTTTGCGCGGGATGGTGCCGTGGATCGGCTTCCCGCAGACCCAGGTTTTCTACGACCGGGGTGACCGGGCGGCAGGCGAGACCCACTATCCGTGGCACAAGATGTTGGCGCTGGCCTTCGACGGCATCGCCTCGATGTCCACCGCCCCCTTGCGCTCGGCCTATCTGCTGTGCCTGCTGTTGTTCAGCGTCTTCATCGGATATATCATGTGGGTGTTATTTGATCATTTCGTCTATGGCAGCCCGCTGGTCCAAGGCTGGACCTCCATCATGTCGGCGATCACCATTTTCGGCACCATCGAACTGCTGATGTTCGGCATTTTCGGCGAATACCTTGGCCGCACCTATGAGCAAGTAAAGCAGCGCCCGTTGTATATCATTGCGGAAGTGAAGCACGGCAGCAACGACCCCTCGTCCCCTCCCTCCACTCCTTCATGATCTCCCCATCGCCTGCCCCAGCGTTCATCGCGCCCGAGGATCACCCGATCCGCAACCTCAAATCCGTGTTCGTGGCGGTGGCGATTCTGGCCGCGCTGACGCTGTTTCGCCTGTGGTATGTCACGCGCATCCAGCTGGTTCCAGACGAAGCCTACTACTGGGTTTGGTCAAAACACCTGGCCGCCTCCTATCGGGACAAAGGCCCGGCCATCGCCTGGGTCATCGCGCTGGGCAACTGGCTGTTCGGCGACACCGTCTTCGGCGTACGCTTTTTCGCGGTGGTGCTCGGCACGGGCATCAGCTGGTTTATCTACACTCTCGCCCGCCGGCTCGCGGGTCATCGCACGGCCCTGTGGTGCCTGATTCTGGCGAATATCATCCCCCTGTTAGCAGTGGGCTCGCTGCTCATGACCATCGATACCTTGAGCCTGTTCTGCTGGGCGTGGGGGATGAACGTGTTCTGGAGTGCCATTGAAAGTCGCAAGCTCTGGCAATGGGCGGCACTGGGGCTTCTCATCGGGCTGGGCTTTCTCGCCAAATTCACCAACGGCCTGCAATTGATCTGTATCGCCATGTTCCTGTGCTGGTCCAAACCGCATCGCAACCTGTTGTTCAGCAAGCAAACCGTCACCATGGGCGTGGCCTTCGGCGTGGCGATACTGCCCATCGTGTGGTGGAACATCAACACCGGCTGGATCCACGCCGGCGCCCTCCATTCCCGCAGCGGCGTCGAGACATCCTTCCACATCCGCCCGCTCGAATTATTGCACTTCATCGGCGGACAGATTCTGGTGCTCTCACCCCTCATCGGCCTCGGCATGATCGCCGCATTGGTCGGCACCTGCCGCCACCACCACCGCGACTTGCAGGCACGCTTCCTGCTGAGCCATTGCCTGCCAGTCTATGCCGTGTTCGGGTTTTTCAGCCTCAACCACGCCGGCAAGGAAAATTGGGCGGCTCCCGCACTCATCGCCGGAATCGTCATGCTAACAATTTATTGGCGCGCACTCGTCGCCCGCACCCCGCGCTGGAGCCGCGGGGTCGCCACCGCGCTGGGCTTGTCATGTGTGGCGACCGTGCTGCTGCACAACACCGACTATCTGCACCTGCCCAGCAAGTTCGAACCGCTGCGGCGGGCCCAAGGCTGGGACGATTTCACCCGGCATGTGCAGCGGGCGCGCAGCGAGCATCACGCCGACCTGCTCATTGGCAACCATTACTCGCAGGCCAGCATGATGCAGTTCTATCTGCCGGATCACCCCAACACCTATCTACCGGAACAACCGTATGGGCAAAACCAATTCACGCTGTGGCCGACCTATCAAGCCAAGGACCACCCGCGCGCGCTTTTCGTCACCGACAAGGCCGATCCGATTCCGGACTCACTGCTGCGGGACTTCGGCAGCTGCGAGGTGGTCGATGATTTCTGGTCCCAACACCAAGGCCGCGACATGACTCACTTCATCATCTATCTTTGCCATCGCGACTGAGGGCGCAACCTTTCCGCCCATGCCTCCATCCACTGCCACTCCGCCGCCCGCTACGGTCAGCCCCGCCCGGCGCTGCCTGCTGTGGGCCACGCTCAGCGGCCTGTTGGGGCTTACGCTATGCGCCCTGCTGCCTATCCATCCACAGGGCCCCTTCGATGCGCGCGACTTCACGCGTCTCTCGGGCATGCGGCTGGAGCCCACCCTCATCGGCACCCTCGTCGAACCATGGACCGCGCCATTTCACATCATGGCGGGCGCTCCGGACTTCCGTCTGGCGGGCTTGGTGAGCGTGATTTGGATCATCGGCGGTGCCGCCATCTGGCGGGCGGCGGCCGATCGCCGCGCCCGCCGCTCCGGATCCATCGGGACCCGCGTGCTCAGAAGTGCCGCCACCGGCTTGGCGGCGGGGCTGGTCACGGTGCTGTGGATTGCCGCCGTGGCGGTCGTGCGGGTCCCGCGCTGGCACCTGCAGGTTGACGATCCGAATGCTCTCATTGTGGATCTGCATTCACACACTTACGGGTCTCACGACGGCTTGGTGTCCCCGGCTCAAAACCTCGCCTGGCACACCGCCGCCGGCTACAATGTGGTGGCCGTCACAGAACATCGATACCCGGCCGGCGCCTTTTCCACCCAGACCTACGCCAGGCATGCGACCACGCCGCAACCCACAGTCATCGCGGGTCAGGAATTGGGCTTCCTCTATCAGCGCGAGTACCTCCCGCTGCTGCTGCTCGGCTTGCAGGCCGACTATGTGGAATCTGCCAATCTGGGGGCCGATTCGCTCGCCGACTATGTCGAATTCATCCGCACCGAGCAACGCGGCGCTACCCTCGCCATGGGCTTCACGCTCGCGGCACCACAGGCACAAGTGCTGGCCGACGCCGGCATCGACGGCTTTGAAATCGCCAACTACGGCCACCCTAACATTCCGGTGAAAGTCCGCCAAGCCATCCTTGAGGCGGCCCACAGTCACGGCCTCGCGCTGGTGGCCACCTCGGATTGGCACGGCTGCGGCGGCACGGCGCGGACGTGGACGGTGATTCACACCACCTCGCCAATTGCCTCGTTGTCACCCCAGCAAAAGTCGGACCTGGTGGTGCAAAAATTGCGGGAACGCCACAGCCCGGACATCATCCCGGTGGTGGCCGGCAAGCTCGGGCCGGCGTCATGGCCGCGGGCAGTCTTTTCACCCTTTGCCGAGTCCTTCCGCTATGCGGCCGAGCTGTCCCCGCCGCAGGTCTTGGCATGGTGGCTGTGGAGTGCAGTCATGTTAGGAATG
This sequence comes from Akkermansiaceae bacterium, assembly GCA_903908495.1. GTDB lineage: Bacteria > Verrucomicrobiota > Verrucomicrobiia > Verrucomicrobiales > Akkermansiaceae > Luteolibacter. The sequence goes on along the minus strand of CAIVSK010000403.1, from coordinate 21,571 downwards.
TCTCTGCAATTCTCCCGCATGGGCCTGCAACCACGCCGAGTGTTTGCCGCGCTGCTGCTGGCCGGCTTGGGCGCCATCCTGGTATCGGCCGGTCTCGCGTTGGTCGCGATCAGGCCGGACGGCCACTTGGCATCGGGTTTCCCCCGCCACATCGGCACCTATGTCCTGCTCTGCGGCACTCCGGCCCTCATCGCCGGCGGCTGGCTCGCCCGTGCCGCCTGGCGCCAGCGCAGAACGACGGCACCCGCCGCGTAACCGCAAAACTCCGGCATGGATTTTTCAGGTGCTTTTCTCTTTTTGAATTTTCCTACCCAAAACTTTGCCGCCAGATATCTGCTACCGCTATTCAAACGCGCTGCCGCCGATGAATTCGCGCAGCAGGGAGGTTGGCGGCACGGCTTCGGCGGACGCGGAGTTGACAAGCTGCAAAAAACCTAGCAACCTCCGGGCGTCGACATATTCCGGCTCGGACGGTTTGACTTCGGAGAGCAGCGGGCGCGCATAGGTTTTGAGGACGGACGGCTCGTAGTCGAGCGCGGAATTAAACGCGGCGTCGGCTTCTTTTTGATAGGGAAAGATCCACTTTTGTTCGCCCTGGCGGACGGAGCTCCAGCGTTGCAGGGTGTTCAAGGCGGAGCTGCCGCGGGTGCGGTGGTCGCGCACGATGCGCCGCAACAGGCGCAAGTCGGTGGTGGAGATGCGGTTGTTGTTGTCGAGGGTGAGCTGGGTCAAGGCGCTGACATAAATCTTGAACTTACACGCATCATCGAGATGTTGGGTGAGGAGTGGGTTGAGGCAGTGAATGCCTTCGAGAATGACGATCTGGCCCTCTGCCAACTTGAGCCGGTTGCCGCGGAACTCCTTGAGACCCTGCTGGAAGTTGAAGGTCGGTATGGCCACCTCCTCGCCCGCCTCCAGGGCTAACAAATGAGCGTTGAACATCTCCAGATCCACCGCGTCGATGTGCTCGAAGTCGTGCTGGCCGCTGGCATCGGTTGGCGTGTGGTCGCGGTTCTTGAAATAATTGTCCACTTCCAGGCGCACGGCCGTCAAGCCATTGACCCGCAAGTGGATCTCGAGGCGCTTGGAAAATGTGGTCTTGCCGGATGAGGAGGGTCCGGCGATGAGCACGAAGCGCGGCCGGGTCCTGAGATTGGCGATGTGATCGGCGATCTGGCCGAATTTTTTTTCCTGCAGCACCTCGCACAGGTGAATGACGGAGGGCAGGCGTTGTTCGGCGACGACCTGGTTGAGATCGGCGATGCAGGTGATATCCAAATTGCGGCCCCACTGTTTGTGTTCCTCGAAGATTTTCTGCAACTGCGGCTGCTTGAAAAACTGGGAGAACTTCACCTCGCCATCGAGCCATTGTGGGAATAACAGCACCAGCCCCTGCGCATATGCCAACAACTTGAAATGACTCAGGACGCCGGTGGATTGCGTCAGCACCCCGTAGCCGATGTCACTGAACTCCTCGCAGCAAAACATCACGATGCGCGGCGGATTGCGGTAGCGCAGAAGATTGAGTTTGTCGAACTGGCGCGATGATTCCAGCGTCTCACATGCCTCCACAAAGCCGATCTTGCGGCGCACCAGCGGGATATCGCGCCGCACGAGGTCGCGCAGGTGCGCCTCGACCCGCTTGAGCCGCTCGTCGCTCAGGCCGCAGGGGCCACAGGGGGAAAACGTGCAGTAGTAACCATTGCCGATCGAATGCTCCACCGCGAACTCGCACTCGGGAAACAAATCCCGCACCGCCTTGGCGATGAGAAATGACAACGAACGCCGATAGACAAACTCGCCGTGTGGGTCGGCCAGAGTGAGGAATTTCACCGTGCAATTGACCTGCAGCGGAAAGGACAGAGAGCAGATGTCATTGTTGACCAGGGCGGCGAGATATGGCAAACCGTTAGGGGCGGTATGCGCGGGCAGCAACTCAGCCACCGTGGTTTGCGGCCCGCAGACATGGATCTGCCCGTCTGGCAGCGTGACTTGGATGGAGTGACCGGGTGACATATTTTATTGCTAGATCAACCCGCCCGGTGGATCAGGGTTGGGCGAGCTCGTACAGGCTGGCCTTGAGTTCGTCGGGCCACTCGAGGGCGTCGATGGTTTTGGTTTCCGCCCACACCGGGGCGATTTCCAGGAGGGATTGAAAGTGTTTGGCGGCATCCTCCGGGAAACCGGCTTGAGTGGCCGCCACGGCCAGCAGCAAGGTGGCGTTTTCGCGCTTGTCGGCGGGGAAGCCCACCTCCAGGCCAGCCAGCAGGAATTGATAGGCCCGCCCCCCATTTCCAGTTAGAAGCGCTATCCAACCGGCGCGCAGGGCGTAGTTTGAATCGTCAGGGAAGTGGTTGATCCCGGTGCCGAGGATTTCGACGGCCTGGGCCGGATCCGCGGTTTCGAAGGCGGTGTAGGCGGCCTCCGCGTAGTCGCTGGCGAGATGACTGGCCACGGGGTGCTCGGTGAGCAGGGTGATCCAGCGCGGGTGGGCATTTTGGTAATCGCCCAGACGGGTCAGCGAGAGGGCTTCGGCGCGCAGGCAGGGCTCGGGTTGGGCGCCGAGGGCAAGGGCCTGGGCGGCGAGTTGGAAGGTGACGGCGGAATTTTCCGGAAACACGGCCAGGGCGAGAGCGACCTTGAGGGAGTTCTCAGCCAAGCGCCGGCGGCCGATGATGCCGCGGGCGGCGGGATCGAGCAAGCGCGCGGCCACCGCTGCGCGCTCTGGCGGAGTGGCGTCGGCGGCAACCTCGTAAGAAGCCAACTCTCCGGTGAGGACCTGGAGATGGGCGGCATAGCAGGGGGCGAAATTTTCCTGTTCCCAGCCGTCCCAATTTTCCGTGAGGCGGATTTTTTCCATGCTGGGGAATTCATCCGGCCACAGTGACATGGCATCGGCCCGGCGTTGTTGCAACCAGGCGATACGGGATTGGCCCAAGGTCCGCAACAACGGGGGCAAGTCGGTGGCGGACGCGAGGCAGGCCGCGATCCACTCCGGGCTCTCGGCATCCAAGGCGAGCGCCAGCGCGGTGGCGGCGGCCGGCCCGCGAGCGCCTGCGGCTTGGATCTCATTGAGGATGGCGGCATCATCATGCTGGGAAAATGCCTCCCGGACGCGGATTTGCGCGCGCCACGGCGATGGATCGCCGGTGCTGGCGGCCGGGTCGGGTGGCTGGGGCCCGGCGCGCAGCGCGGCGGCCTCGGTGAGATCCTGGTGCCAGCGGCTGTCGGCCAGCGGGCGGGCCAGTTCGAGCAAGCGGGGCCACGCCTTGGCAGAGCCATCCGAGCGTGCGAGGCGGTCCCACAGCGGCAGCAAGGCGGCGGACGGGGCGTCACGAGGCGCGAGTGCCCGGAGGCCGGCGAGGACAGCGGAAAAATCCAGCCCTGGAACCAGGGTGGCGGGGGGCTCGAGCTGGAGGGTTTCCAACAGGGCAAATCGTTGCCGTGCGGGGAGCCGGGTGAATTTTCCTGTGGCCTCATCGAAGCGGACGCCAGAAAGGATAGCCGCGAACACCCCAAGCTGGTCGGCGTCGAGCGGGTCGGCAGTTGGCGGGGCGGTGCTGGCGGTGGGCAGCGGCAGGAATCGATGCGTGACGACGCTGCCGTCGCTGCTGCCGGTAATGGCGAGGTCCGGGCCAAATGCCACTGCTGTGATTGGCGAGTCGCTGTGAATGGGAACCCGGCGGGAGCCGACAAATCTCAGGTCAGGCCCCTGGATGTGGATGGGCGTCGGCTCGTCCGGATTGCCGTGATCGCGTAACAGCCCGGTCCACACCGAGGGTTGGCCGCTCCATGGCAAGCCCACCACCCAGTCCGGCATTTGGGCTCGGTCGAGAACGTCAGCTCCGGTGGCCGCCTCGATGCGCGGGTCGGCGCGGCCCGGCGCGCCGCTGATTTTAAACAATTGGTGCAAAGGCGGATGGTCGGGACCCGCGTCGACCAAGGCCAGGAACCCACTGCCATCCGGACTGAAGTGGGCGTTTAATAAGGCCAGCGGCAGGGCTGCGGGGTAGCTGCGGGCCGGCTCCACCGGCGACACCGGCAACTCCAGCAGCGAGCCGTCGGCCTGCAGAACGCGCAAGCGGCGGGAATCGAGCTGGGCGGCCAACGGGCGGGCGCTGCCGCCGCCAAGCGGCTCGGAACTATTGACCACCTCGCCGGTGGCCGCATCGCAAATCCGCCAGATGAGGCTCGCGTCGGTGGCCGACACCGGGCCCGGATGGGCGATGAGCACGCCGTTGGCGGATGACGCGACGACCGACTGGGGCGTGAGATTCGGCGGCAGCGGGCCGAGGTCACAGATGGGCCGCAAGGTGCCGGCGTCGCACAGCAAGGTGACGGCGCTGGAACCGCTGCCGCGTTGGATGACGAGCGAGTGCGGGTTTTGGGCGACGACGAGGCTGTGGGTCGACATGCCGCGGGTTGGGAAAAGCACGCTGTCGATTTTCAAGGCATCGGTGTCCCAAAGCAAGGTGGTGTTGAAGCCATCCGGGGTGGTTTCGGCGAGACTGACCCACAACGACGAGGGAGGGACGAAGGCCAACTGTTCCACCGGCACCTGATGGTTGATGACGGAAATGGGAATGTTCCAGACGGTTTCCACCAGGAGTTTGCGCATGAGCGCGGCTGCCGCCGTGAACGTGGGATCCGCTTTGCAGGCCGAAACCAGCAGCGCAAGCGCCTCATCCTGGGCATTTTTTTCGATGCGGGTGTTGGCGGCATCGAGGCGTGCGGCGGCGAGTTGGCGCGCCATGGGCAGGGCTGATGAAGGCGATTGGACACGGTTTGCCGGGGCGACTCCAGACGCGGTGGCAGGCTTTTTTTCGCAACCGGTCAGGCCCAGGGCGATGGCCATGAGCGGCAGCAAGAGGATGTGACAAGCTGGAACCCGCGCCCTCTGGCTAAGCGGTGAGCGGCGGAGTGATCGGCGATCCGAGGGGCGGCGGCGGGTTGGTTTCTGCATCTCTTCCTGACGGATTAACGCCGCGGCGGCGGCTTCGTGTCGGTGGAAACGAAGCGGCACCACCCCGGGTGGCGAACCGCCCAGCCGCGGAACGGCCTCGCTTGGCGCGGCAACCGTCACCTCACAATGTTGGATTGGCGGCATCATTCATCCTCCGCGTCTTGCGCCGGGTGTTGCAGAAAAACACTCTTGTCGGCGGGAATTCCGAGCTGGGCTTCGAGGACCCTGAGCGCGCTTGCCACGCCGTGGACCGGCAAGTGCTCACTGCCACGCAACCAATAATGGGTGAGGGTGGCGTAAGCCTGCTGCGCGGAGCCGAAAACACTCACGGCGAAACTTCCAGGGTCGATGAGGCTGCGGTTGGCATGCGATTCCAGGGAGAAATACACGCACTGCATGGTGACCGTGTGATTCGCGCGGTTTTGATAGAGCTCGCGGGCGAGGGCCAGCGCCTCGGCTTCGCGGCTCGGCACGCGGGCGAGGGCGTAGAGTTGGAAGCGGCGCAGGAAGGGCAACGCATCGCGGCCATCGGCGGCTATCCTGTACGCCTCCGAGGCTGCCAGGAAGGTGGCATCCGCATCGCGGAAGGCGCGGGATTTGTAGTGATCCGTGAGGAGAAAGCCGAGGTAGGCGTTGAGCTTGGGGTCACCGGGATTATTGCGAATGCCCCTCTCGAGAAACGCGCGGCCATTCAGCACCGAGGCGCGCCACGCCGCGTCGCGCCGCAGCGACGGAAGGTTCGAGTCGTTCAAATAGTAGGACGAGGCGTTGAACGCCTGGTGCCAGGCCCCGGTCTCCCAATAGTAAATCGTGTGGGGAGCCAATTCGACAATCGTGTCGAAGGTGCCGGCAACATCATCCCAGCGGCATTCGGTGAAAAACGTGTAGGCGCGCAAATTCAGGAAAGTGGCCACCAGCGTGCGCAAACCACCCAGCGCGACGGCCGAGCTGGTTTGGCCGATGTGGTCGCGGGTGCCGATGGCCAAGGGAGCGGGGAGCAAGCCGGCAGCACGCAGCTCACCGGTCAGGGAGGCTTCCAGCGGCAGGCGCACGGCGCCGGCTAGCAGCATCGAGCCTAACACAATCAAGGGTCTGCGCCAGCGTTTCACGGGTTAGAACTCCTTTTCAGCGAAAATGAACCACGACGCGATCACGTAGAAAACCGCGTAGAACAACCCGATGGCGGTGAGTTTCGCCAAGATCAACAGTGGCATTGCCTGGCCTTCAATCACCGCATCGATGACATTGAAGAGTTGGAAATCCGGCAGCACCAAGGACACCACCAGCGAGATCGCGCGGGTCACCGGCCCGGTGCCGGCCGCACCGCTTTCCAGGAAGATGGCGCGGGCGTCCGCCTGGAAGTGGCCGATGAAATAGATCAGGAAACTGATGATGCTGGTGAAAAGCGTGCTGGATGAGAAGGTGGAAATGAGCAGCGCCAGCGACGCCATGATCGAGGCGCGCAAGAACACCGCAAACACCGCGCCTTGCAACGATGCGTTGGCCCCTTGGCTGAGAATATCCCCCCGCAGCGAGGCGATTTCCGCCGCCGACCAGCCGCGGCCCTGGGCGAAGTCCATCTGCTGGTTCAAGATCATCGAGCTGCGGATTTGCAACACCGCGCTCATCAGCACATCCATCAGCGCCAGCGATACGAACACCAACAACAATACACCTAACAATTTTCCCGCCAGATAATCGACCCGCGGCACCGGCTTGGCCAGAATCGTGTACAAGGTGCGGTCTTCCACATCCTTGGGCAGCAGCAGGGCGGTGGCCACGATCCCGAGCACCACCGAAAACAAGGTCATGGTGCCCAGCGACCAGCTCTTGATCGAGCTCAGGACGGCGATGCCGCTGACTTCCGGGCCGGTGTGTTGGGGCAGATCGAAGAAGTTGCTGCCGATGGCGATGACCGCGAACACCGCCAGAAAGTAAAACACTTTCATCCGCACCAACTGGGTGAACGCGTGCATGGCGATCACCCAGACCCGCCCGCAATGCGAGCCGGAATTGGAACGGGCGGGGCTGTCCGGGTGCTGGCTCATGGTTCGTCTCTGAGGGTTTCGCGCAGGAACAGGCGCTCCAGAGTGGTGCGCGGCTTGCCGCTGCGCACCAACTCGGTCCCCGGGGTGCTGGCCACCAGCGCGGTGATTCGGGCGATCAGCTCCGGGCTGGCATCGCGCAGGATGATTTCGGTCTGATCCTCAATGGCTATCAAGTCCTCCAAACGACCTTCCTTGACCATTTTGCCCTGGAAAATGATCCCCACCCGGTCGCACACCTCCTGCACTTGCTCTAACAGATGAGAGCAGAGAAACACCGTGATGCCGCGCTCGCGCAGCTTGAAGATGAGATCGCGGATTTGGCGCGAGCCGATCGGATCGACCCCGGCGGTCGGCTCGTCAAGGATGAGCAGGCGGGGGTCCTGCACCAGCGCCTGGGCCAACCCGATGCGCTGCAACATGCCCTTGGAGTAGCCGCCAAGCCGCCGGTCCCGCGCGCTTTCCAGATCCACCAGCGCCAGCAACTCGGAGACCCGCTGCTCGAGCACCCGGCCGCGCATGCCGCAGAGTTTGCCGTAAAAACGCAGGGTTTCCGCGCCGCTCAGGTGCTTGTAAAAATACGGGTTTTCCGGCAAAAACCCCACATCCCGCCGCGAATCCACCACCAGCGAATCCTGACCGAAAATCGCGCAGTGCCCGGCCGTGGGTGCCACCAAGCCCAGCAGCGCCTTCATCGTGGTGGATTTGCCCGACCCATTCGGGCCAATCAAGCCATACACCTCGCCGGCCTCAATGCGAATGGACACCCCGGCGACGGCACGCAACATCTCACGGCGAAAGGAGGTTTTGAAATCCTTCACCAGTCCGCAAATTTCTACCGCGGGTGTTGCATCGGCCATCGCTGCCACTAAGATGGCTGATGAGCGCGCGGCTTGCAACGGGCAAATTCTTGCAATTCCTTGGACGGATTCCCGCCAACGCAGCGCTCCCCCACTGCATACCTAACCTACCATCACCATGAAACGCCTAGCCCTGCCATTCGTATCGTTGCTGGCCGCCCTCGCGCTGCCCAGTTGTCTGCAACAAGCCACCACCATCCATCTCAACAAAGACGGCAGTGGCACCCTCGTCGAGGAGACCACTCTCGGTGCCCAAATGAGCGCGATGCTGGAGCAAATGGGCGCTCTCGGCGGCGGCGAAGCCAAGGATCCACTCAAGGAAATGGCCTCGCCTGACAAGGCGAAAGCCCGTGCCACCGCCCTCGGCGAAGGCGTCACCGTGAACAAGGTCGAAGCCATTGAAGTCAACGGCAACAAGGGGGCCCGCGCCACCTTTCATTTTGCCGACATCAACAAGCTGAAACTCGCCCCCGGCAGCGGCTTGCAGGACGCCATGCCCAAGATGCCCGGTGCCCCTGAGGCCGCAGCGCCAAAGACCCAACCGACCACCTTCCAGTATGCCGACGGCCTGCTCACCATCACCAATCCCGACCGCGATAAATCGGAAATCCCCGCCGTCGACAAAGCTCAAATCGGAGCCCCCGACCTCGGCGGCGAGGGCATGGAGCCGATGATGAAACAAATGATGGGCGACATGAAAATAAGCCTCAAACTGGTGGCTGAACCCGGCATTGCCACCACCACCGCCACCCACGTGGATGGCAACACCGTCACCCTCATGGAGATGGACATGGGCAAGGTCATGGAGAACCCGGCGGCCTTCAAGAAGCTTCAGGGCGTCGATCAGAAAGATCCAGCCAAGGCCATGGAAGCACTCAAGGATTTCAAAGGCGTCAGACTCGAAACCCAAAAGCAAATCACCATCAAGCTGAAGTAATCTGAAAAAATCCGCAAAAACGGCTTTACAAGGGGGACCGGGAGGCTAGCCTTTGCCCCCCGGTCGCTTATCGGCCTTGCAGTTTCAATCTTCCTCCCCCTATTTCGTCCCATGAAAGTTCTTTCCTCCCTGGCCTCTGCCAAGCGCCGCCATGCCGATTGCCAAGTTGTCAAGCGCAAGGGCACGGTCTACGTCATTTGCAAGTCCAACCCTAAATTCAAGGCCCGCCAAGGTGCCACCCCCGGCACCCGGCTCTCCAAAAAGGGGCTGTAAGCCACCCATCGTTCTTTTATCAGCGACCCCTCCTCGGCGGGGTCGCTTTTTTGCGTCACGGCCCCAGCAAGAGCATGGGCCGCCATGGCATGGACTGCGGTGGCAAGCGCAACGCGACACCGCTTTGGCTCGCTCCCGCCACGCCGGGCCGATCGTTACTTCGCCAGGCGCTCCAACACCCGACCGGCGGCGATGAGCCCGAAACAAGCGGTCACATGACTGGCAGTGCCCAAGCCCGAGGCACAGTTGAGCCGCGCCTCCGCCGCCTCCGGCCGCGCGTGGGACACGCTGCCGTCGCATTGGGCATAGACCGGCGGCTCATCGGAAAAGACCGCATCAATACCCAAGGCCACGGGATCCTCGTGCTGAGGGACTTTGGGAAATCCATGGTCATTGCGCAGGCAACGCCGCAATTGCAGCAACAGCGGATCCTTGCCGCTGTGCGCCAGGTCAGCCACCCGGATGCGCGTCGGGTCGCGCCGCCCTCCGGCCCCGCCGCAGGTCACGGCAAAGATCCCGCGCTGCCGGCACTCCGCCAGCAGCAGCGCCTTGTGGCGGGTGGAATCAATGGCGTCCAGCAACACGTCGAATCCCTCGTCCAATATCGTCGCGGCGGTCCTCGCGTTGAAAAACGCCTGCACCACAGCAACCTCGCAGCCCGGATGAATCGCCCGCACCCGCTCGGCCATTGCCTCGGTCTTCTGGCGCCCGATCTGGCCGTCCATCGCGTGCAGCTGGCGATTGACGTTACTCACGCAGATTTCATCCAGATCCACCAGCGTCAGATGACCCACTCCCGAACGGGCCAGCGCCTCCACCGCCCATGAGCCAACCCCGCCGATGCCAATGATCGCCACGCGGGCCGTCAAAAACCGCTCCAACGCCGGCTGACCATACAGCCGCGCGATACCGCCAAATCGATGTTGCAAGGAAGCTGCCTCGGACACCCGCGCAGCCTGCACCCACCCCGCCGCCAAGTCACGCCCGGAATAATATCCCGTCGCACCGTGCCAACCGACGCGCCCTCCGCTGCCAATGCCCGCCATCCCAGCCGATTCGCTCCTGATCCCCTGCACCCGCCGACTCGCGTCGCAGTCCTGCTCGCCCCCCAAAATCACCCCACCCAGGCTCCAAACCTCAAATTCGCAGAAATACTGAGAAAAATACTTAATTGCGAAAATATTTCTTGCGTGCGTCAGTATTTTTGCGTATTAGTCAATGCAGTCGCACGACAACGATCCCATGACAACAATCCCCTCATCCCCCTGGGCCTATGTGCCTCAACCCGCCGCAGGACACGGTTTTTCCCGTGCACTGGGGCTTCTCAAGCTCATCTTCATCAGCGGCCCCGCCGTATTGGTCACCTCGCAGATCAGCGTGAAATGCGCGGCGGCAATGATGGTCATGTGCGCGCCCTCGCTCCTGTTTTGCTCAATCCTCACCTTCCCGGCGCTGGTGTTTTCATCGCCGCAACAAAACGCCTATTTCTACTTCGCCAAGGTGCTTGAACAAGACCCGACACGCTGGGTCGTGCTGTTGCTCACCGGCCTCTGCGTGCTGCTGTCGCTCGCCCTGCCTGCAACCATGGAGAGCCCCGACAACAGTCTCGGTTAACTAAGGATCCTGCGCTCTTCCCGCTTCACAATCCTGCCATCCACAGGGCGGCTAGGATCTTGAAATCGATGACCAAGCCCTCCGCCTCGCGCTGGACCAGCCATTCGCGGAGGCCCGCTAGCGGCACCTGATGGACGGTGATGTCCTCCCCTCCCGTGCCGCCCCCGGCATGCTCCCGGCTCAGCCCGGTGGCATGAAACAGGTGAATAAACTCCGATGTCATCCCCGCCGAGGTGGGCGTGCGCAGCAACTCCGTCACCACCTCCGCCCGGTAACCGGTCTCTTCCAGCAATTCGCGCCGCGCCGTCTCGGCCAGCGATTCACCAAGGTACTCGACCTCATCGCCCACCAAGCCCGCCGGAATCTCAATCACCCGCCGCCGCACCGGGATGCGGTATTGCTCGACGAGCACAATTTCGCTTTCCGGCGTGATGGCGAGGATGCCGACGCAAACGTCCGCCTGCGGGCGGCACACATAATCCCACCGACCGCTCCGATAGAGAGCAAGCCAGCGGGTTTCGAAAAGTTTCTCGGGATGGGGCATGATTTCTAATTGGTTCAAACAAACAATGGCGCAACGGCACAAAAATCGCTACCTATCCCTTGCGCTAATGTCCCGCCACGATTTCCAAATTCCCGTTCTTTTCAAGCACCGTATCGTTTTCACGCGAAATGCCTTCGCGCCTGACAATCAGGAACTGGCAACGATCTTGCGCGAGGGAGGGGGCCGCCGCGCCTACGCCTTCGTCGAACAAACCGTCGCCGCCATCTGGCCCGGCTTGGTCGATGCCGTGCATGCCTACTTCGCGGAGCTCGATGTGGATTTCTGCGGCCTCGCAGTGTTGCCAGGTGGCGAGGCTGCCAAGGGCGATGATTCACTGGTCCGCCGGGTCTGGGACGCGCTCGACCAGGCCCACATCGACCGCCATTCCTACGCGCTGGCCATTGGCGGTGGCGCGTTTCTGGATGCCGTCGGCTTCGCCGCAGCCACCGCGCACCGCGGCGTTCGACTGCTGCGCTTCCCCACCACCACCCTATCCCAAGACGATAGCGGTGTCGGCGTGAAATGCGCCATCAATGGCTACGGCAAAAAAAACTGGATTGGAGCCTTCGCCGTGCCGTTTGCCGTCATCAACGATTTCGAGTTCCTCCACAGCCAGCAACCGGCAATCTGCCGCGCCGGCTTGATCGAGGCGGTCAAGGTCGCCTTGGTCAAGGACCCACCATTCTTTGCCTGGATCGAGGCCCACCTGCCCGCGCTGGCGGCGCTCGAACCGGCAAGCATCGAGACCTGTGTCGAACGCTCCGCGATGCTGCACGCACGCCACATCGCCAATAGCGGCGATGCGTTTGAATCCGGCTCGAGCCGGCCGCTCGATTTCGGCCACTGGGCGGCCCACAAACTGGAGGCACTCACGGCCTACGAACTTCCCCACGCTCCCGCCGTCGCCACCGGACTGGCGCTCGACACGCTCTATTCCGCGCGCTGCGGCCTGCTCGCCCCAGCCTCCGCCGCGCGCGTCCTGCGGGTCCTCGATACCCTCCAACTGGCCATTTACCATCCGGCCCTCGACTGGCGCGACGCCGCCGGCCGCCGCCTCATCTTCGCCGGCCTGGACGAGTTTCGCGAACACTTGGGCGGCCAACTCACGGTGCTGCTCTTGCAGGACATCGGGGTAGGCGTCAACGTCCACAACCTGGACGAAGCCCTCCTCGACCAGTGCATCGATGAACTCCGCCAGCACTCGGCCAAACCATTCTGACCTAGCTCCAAAACTGCGGTTTTCAGCCCCCTGCCCTCGCAATATTTCAAAATTCCCCCTTGCCAGCGCAGATCACCCCGCCTAGCCTCAGCGCATGCTTATGAAGTTCACGCTGTTGTCGCTTTGCTCCATCATCCTCACCGCCCAACTGCAAGCCGCGGTCTCCCTACCCGTGGGAGGCACTGAGGCGCTTTCCGGCGAGGCCGACAGCCCCGCCAAGGAAGCTCTCACAGCGTTCCGCGAGGGCCGCCATGCCAAGGCCATCGAACTGGCCAAGCCGCTTGCTGAAAAGGGCAACGCCGACGCCCTCTATCTGATGGGATACGGCTATGAAACCGGCCAGGGACTGGAAGCGTCACGCGAATTGGCCCTTGAAAACTACCGCAAAGCCGCTGCCACCGGCCACAAGGATTCCATCTACCGCCTGTCCTTCATCCTGCTCGCCTCCGAAGACGAGACCGAACGCAGCCAAGCCCGCGAAGCCCTCGAAAAGGCCTCCAAAGACGATCCCGCCGTCGCCGGCCGCATCCTGGGCGAAGCCTACCTTCGCGGCCGCCTCAGCAAGGAAGCCGACTTCGACAAGACCGTCTTTTGGTGGAATCAGGCAGCCACCGCCGGTGACGTGCCCTCACTGCTCCTCCTCGCCCGCCTGTATGAAGGCCAATTCGGATTCGCCGACAAAAAAGACGCCAAGACTGCCCTCGGCTTCTATTCCAAAGCCGCCGGCCTCGGCGACGCACCCTCGATGGTGGCCCTTGGCTCCCGCTTGCTGAATGGCGACAAGGACAACCGCAATGAGAAAGATGGCCGCGAGTGGCTCAAGAAAGCCATCGAGGCCAAGGAATACTCCGCCTACCTCGCCCTCGGCGACTTCGAGGAAAACGTCAAAAAAGATCCCAAAGCCGCCCTCGCCCTCTACGAGCGGGGTAAGGATGCCGGCCAGGTCGATTGCATCCTGCGCGCCGCCGATGCCTACACCGAAGGCAAGGGCACCGACAAAGATCCCTCACGCGGCACCAGCCTGCTTGAAAGCGCCGCCAAAGCGGGCAGCCCGATGGCCCACTACCGCCTCGCCGTCAAGGGCCTCTCCGCCGACAAGCCGGACATGCTCCTCGGCTATGGCCACCTGCTGTCCGCCGCTACCGGCGGCCTGCTCGAAGCCCAAAACGAACTCGGCCTGCTCTACCTCTCCGGCAAACTCGCCGCCGCCGATGCACCCGCAGGCGTCGCTTGGCTCACCCGCGCCGCCCAAGGCGGCATGGCCCTCGCCCAAAACAACCTGGGTGCCCTCTTCGAACAAGGTGCTGGCGTGCCACAAAACATGGCCAATGCCGGCCAACTCTACTCACTGGCAGCCAATCAAGGGCATGCCGGCGCAACCCTCGCCCTCGCCCGCCTCTATTCCAAGGGATCCGGCGTCGCCGCCGACCTGCCAAAAGCCTGGGCGCTGGCCACCCTCGCTGCCGAGCGCGGCGAAGAGACCGCGAAAAAATTCGCCGGCGATCTGGTCGACAAGTTCGACGACAAACAACGCGCCGCCGGCGTTAAAGCCCTCGAAGCCATCAAATCCGGCAAACCGACCGAGCCCAAGCCCGACGCCACCAAGCCGGCCAAAGCGGCGGATACCAAGCCCGCCAGCGCCACCACGAAGCCAGTCAAAGCTCCCAAATAGTCGGCATCGCAACCGGATCCACGGCCAAACCGCCCGCCCCGCAGTGACGAATCTCCAACTTGGAACTTGGCACCGGCGGCAGGCCGGCTAAAACCCTGCGCATGGTCCTTGGCATTCTCGGCTCCGGCTCCGGCTCAAACATGCAGGCCATCCTCGACGCCATCGACGCCGGGAATCTCGACGCACGCATCGCCCTGGTCCTCTCGGACAACCCCGATGCGTTTATCCTCGAACGAGCGCGCCGCCGCGGCATCCCCTGCGGCGTCATCGATTGCCGTGGCTTCCTCACCCGCTTTCCCGATGAGGCCCAATTGGAAACCGCCGCCCGCTTGCGCGCGGCTGGCGTCACCCTCGTCTGCCTCGCGGGTTTCCTGCGCCTGGTGAAACGCCCGCTGCTGGACGCCTTTCCCAAGCGCATCATCAACATCCACCCGTCACTACTGCCCGCTTTCCCCGGCCTGGAATCGTGGAAACAGGCCCTCGCCGCCGGAGCCCCCACTGCCGGCTGCACCGTGCATCTCGTCGATGAAGGCATGGACACCGGCCCCATCATCCTGCAGGAAGAGGTCCCGATCCTGCCTGGCGACAGCGCAGACTCGCTCCACGCCCGCATTCAGACTGTCGAACACCGCCTCTACCCCACCGCCATCTCCAAGATGGCGGCCAGCCTGCTAGCGCCCGCCAGAGCCTCCCTCCCATAGCTTGGTCCCGTCGGGAATGGTAAACGTCTTGTAGCGCGACGAACCGCCTTTCTCCAAGCTGATCATCGACTTGGATAAACCCAGCGCCTTGGCCAAGAACTCCCGCAGCGCGGCATTCGCCTTGCCATCGACCGGCGGCGCCGCAATCCGCACCCGCAACACCCGCCCCACCTGCGCCTCCTCCTCCCAGCCCACAATTTCGCTGGATCGGGCGTTGGGCGTGGCGCGGACGTGTAGTTTCATGCTCTTATCCCAAATTGGGCTGCAACATAATATGTGTCATTATGTTGTTGCCAAGCAATTTCCCTGGAACGGGCGGCATACGGACGTGAAGTTTCATGCTCTGGCTGCGACATAACGTGAGTCATTATGTTGTTGCCGGGCTGCAATAGATTGTCTGTCATTATCATGGCACCACGCGGGATCCTGTTTCTTGCTTGAACCTCACGCCCTCGCCAGCCTTCCCGAGGTTGCTCGCCGACAACGAAAAAATGCCAACTGACGCTCTGATCGCACACAAATTCAACTCCCGGCCCGCCCCGGCGGTGTCCTCAAGATCGACTAGGCAAGCGCGCGGATCCGTGGTAAGACCCAGCCATGGCCGAGCACAACGACGCGACATCCTCCAAATCAACTCCGCGTGGCTGCCTCACCAGATTCATCATGCTGCTCTTGCTGCTCGTGGCTGTCGGTCTGGGCGTCTCAATCTACTTCATGTCCCAGCCCCAGGATTTGAGCGATATCCAAGGCCACTCCCCTGCAAACCGCCCCCCGTTGCGGCAAGATATCAACGCGATGCTGCGCAATTCACTGGAGAGCTCGTATCCGGTCACCCTCACCGAGGGCGAAATCAATCGCTGGCTGCTCGATGCCCTCCGGACCCAACAAGGCGGCTTGTTCGCCGACAAGGTCTCGCTTGATGGCGTGTGGGTGCGCCTGGAGGACGGCAGGGCGGAAGTCGTCCTCGAGCGCAGGGTGTTGGGCAAATCCTTCACCACTTCAATGTACCTGCAAATCGAACAAACCGAAAGCGACACCGGATCGACCACCGAGATTCAATTCCACGGGGGGCCTTTTCATCCCTATTTGCCATTTCCAAAATGTGGCGGACGTTTCGGTCGGCTCCCGGTGCCGCAAGGCTTCCTGCTGCTGGTGATGCCTGCTTTCAAGAATCTGGCAGCCGCTTTCCCTGAAGAACTCCGCCTCGGCTTCAAGGAAATGGCACGCGTCAAGATCGCGGACGAACGCCTGACACTCGACCCGCGCGTGCCACAGCTACCCGTCCCAGGCAGCCCTTGAGCCATCCCACCCCATCCCCATGAAACCCACCCTCCTGAGCGGGCTCTTGCTCGCCGCCGCAGCGCTCGGCCAGGATCCGCCGCGAGCCTTGCCAGTGCCCGACGCTCCAGCAACCCAGACCCCAGTGCCGCCGCCGCCGCCGAGCGCCTCGGCACCGGGCACAGACCGCGCGACGAGCCGCACCGGGCAATTCCGCGTCAGCGGGGCTGACGCAAGGCTGCGTGGAACGGTAGCCATGATGGCGGAGGAAGCCAAGGACGACTTGTTGCTCCTCACCGGCGAGAAAGATCAGTGGAAGGTTCCTGTCTCCATCATTCTTCATGGCAAACAAGGCGACCCGCTGCCCACCCGCTCCATCGCCATGAAACTCTTGTTCAGCGAGGCAGGCTACGATCTGCGGCTCGATGTGCACCTGAGCCACGGCATCGAAACCGAACAATTCAAATATGCCGCCACCGCCGCCCTGCTCTATGAGCGCGCCCTGCGCGGCCGCCAACCCGGACAACCCGAGACGCCACTGCGAGTCCCCCCATGGTTGATCGAAGGTCTCCGCGAGGCCACCGCCTGGCAACAGAAACACAGCGACCGACGCTTGTATGAGGCCATTTTCAAACATGGCGAACTCTCCAAACTCGACGAACTTTTCGCCGTTACCGCAAGCGAATATGAGGAACTCGACGGGGCCATGCGCGCAACCTTCCGGGTGTCCTCCGGTGCTCTGGTGATGGCCTTGCTCAAACAACCCCAAGGCCGCGATGGATTCCTCTCGTTTCTATCAGAATCAACGGCTTTCGAAGGCGAGATGCCTACCCTGTTGCGCCGCCATTTCCCCGATCTCAATCTGTCGGAAACCAGCCTCGCCAAGTGGTGGCGCCTGCAGCTCGCCGAAATGACAGCGCCCACTCTCACCGAGGTCCTCACCATCACTGAGACCGAGGCCGCGCTCGACGACGCGCTGTACTTGAACTTCGGCAGCACCGGGGATGCCATGCAACGCAAACCGCTCAGCTCCTGGCAGGAACTGCATGCCCTCAAGGACGCCGAACGCAGCGAATCGGTCCGTCTGGCGCAGGATGCGCTGGTGCGCCTCAGCTACCGCTGTTTCCCGTCCTACCGTCCGCTCATCAAAGAATATCAGATCGCCCTCGGTGCCATCGCTCATAACAAAACCAAAAAAACCGCTGACCAGCTCGCGGCCCTGCTCGAAACCCGTCACCGAATGGTGGCCAAAGCCACCCGCGCCCGCGATTACTTGGATTGGTTTGAAATCACTCGCGCCCGCGAAACCAGCGGCGTGTTTGCAGACTATCTCCGGCTCAAAGAACGCTTGACCGCTCAGCCCCGCAACCGCGACGACAACCTCTCAAAATACCTTGACCGCATGAACAAAATCTTCGCCCGCAGCACCCCGGATGCACTTTCCAATCCACTTCCAGCCGGGCTGGGCGGCAACCCGATGGGCCTGCCCGGCAACCTGCCGCCAGAGGCACCCATTAACTTGCCCAAGCCCTGAGCCCCACACCCGCATGAGCCCCCAATTCTCCCGATCGTCCGGCTTGCTCCTGCCCCCGGATCCGCTAAACTGCCGCCGATGAGCCGCAGATCCAGACGACGCCGAGGCACCTTATCCAGCGGATGGATGGGACGCTTGGCCGTGGGAGCATTGGTGGCCGGGGTGATTTGCGCGGCACTCGGGTACTGGTCTCTCAAAAGCTATCTGCATAGCGACGGCTTCCGCCGCTTGCTTTCCGGAGAGGTGAGCAACGTGCTCGGCATGAGCGGAGAATTCAGTCCCTTCAGCTGGGATGGGCTGGTCGTCGACACAGCTTCATTCGAGGCAACGGGCAACCACGTGATCGGCTCGTTGCACGCGGACCGGCTCCACTCCGAAGTCAATCTGTCCGGCGTGAGACGCGGCGTCTGGGACCTGTACGGTGCCAGCGTCAATCGCGTGGATGTCACCTTGGATACCCGCAATATGCCGGATAACGCCGCGCCACCAGACTACTTTCTCGAAAAAACGCCGTCATCCGTCAAGCGTGGCTGGCTACCCAACGAAGTAGAAATCAGCGGTCTGGACCTGCGCGAACTGATCGTCCGGGCGCTGGTCGATGATGGCGAGGTGTTCGCCAATGGCATGCGGGTCCGTGTGGAGCGGGCGGGCGACAAACATGCCTATCGGGCGGACATCGACGGCGGACGCATCCGCCTGCCGTGGTCATTGCTACCGGAAGTCAACCTCGATCGTGTCCGGTTGCGCTATCAAAACGCCAGCTTTTTTGTCACCGATGCCAGGGCGTCGGTATTCAAACAAGGCCGCATCGACGGCAGCGGCGAGTGGAATCCAAGGGCACAACAATACGCCGCCGAGGGCAATGTGCGCGGAATCAAATGCGATGAGGTGCTTGGTGCCGACTGGGCCAAACATCTCACGGGTGATGTTGCCTCGTCATTTATCATCGAACGCCGCAGCACCGGACCGCTCGCCACGGGCACCCTCATCATCAAAAACGGCGTTCTCACAGCCCTCCCCGTGCTCGACTCGCTCGCCGCTTACGCCGACACCCGCCGCCTGCGCGTGCTGGCCCTGAGCGAGGCTCATGCCGATTGGCGTTGGCAAAAAGGTGAACTCTCGCTCAGCAATCTCGTGCTCTCCAGCGAGAGTCTGGTCCGCCTTGAAGGACGTCTAGTCATCCGCGGACGCTCGCTCGATGGGTCGTTTCGACTGGGATTGGCACCCGGCACCCTCGCTGCCATCCCGGGTGCGGAAACCGTCGTATTCCTCCCCGGCGAGCGCGGATTGCTGTGGAGCCCGCTGCACATCACCGGAACCATGGACGATCCCCAGGAAGACCTGTCGGAGCGACTGGTCGCGGCCGCGCACGGCCGCATGTTCGACGTCATTCCGGAAACCGGCGAAAAAGTTCTCAAGTTCACCCGCTCCATCATCGACGATTCAGGGGTCATTGAGAAAGGCACGGACGTGATCGACTCCGCCGCAGACACCCTCATGAATGGCGTGTTCAATGGACTCCTCGGCGGTGGAAATCTGTCGCCGAAACCGCCAAAGACCCCACCGAAAACGGAGTAATTATGGGGGCACGTCCAGACCACAATGCACACCGAGCACATGAACGCTCACTGCACCGCCCTTACCGCCAACTAGAACGAATTCCATCGTTGCTCGCCCTCCCGTTGGACCGCGCACAGGTCCTCTAGCTCCTACCCGGACAGCACCCTCCCACTGAAAATGAATGGGTTTCGATTTTCACGACACCCCATCGATCAAGCCGGGATTTCACGCCCGGGGCCAGCTCACTCCGCAGCGGGAAATCAGGAAAACAAAATCTGGGATTGACGGAGGCGGGGCAAGTTGCCAAAAGCGCGGGGCGCGGCCTTGGCTGGCGCGCCGAAAATCCACCCACCAACCGGCCGCATCCCTCACCATGATTCACGAAACCACGCAAGCACCCAGCGGCCGCCCGGCGATGGCCGCCTATGATTTCAACGAGCGGCCATTCCTGGTTTTCTGGGAAATCACCCGAGCCTGCGCGCTGGCCTGCAGTCATTGCCGGGCAGAGGCCCAGGCCCGCCGCCACCCGGACGAACTGGATGCCGCCGAGGCCAAACACTTGATCGGCCAACTGGCGGAATTGGCACCGCCGATGCTCATCCTGACCGGCGGCGACCCGCTGATGCGGCGCGACGCCATGGATCTGGTGCGCGAGGCCACCGCAGCCGGCCTCCACGTGGGCCTCAGCCCGTCCGCCACCGAACTGTTGATGCGGGCCGACTTTGCCGAAATCAAAGCGGCCGGGGTCAAGCGCATGTCGCTGAGTCTCGACGGTGCCACCCGCGAGACCCACGACGCCTTCCGCGGCGTCGGCGGCACTTTTGACCGCACCATCGAGGCGGTGCATCGCTCCCATGCCGCCGGCCTCGACCTGCAGATCAACACCACCCTCACCCGCGGCAACCTGAATGAATTCGAGGCCTTCAAAAACCTCATGTTCGAACTCAAGCCCGCCATGTGGAGCGTGTTTCTGCTGGTGCCGACCGGCCGCGCCGGCTTGGCCGACTTGCCGGATGCGGCAGACATCGAACGGGTGTTTGAGGAAATGGCCGAACTGGTGGGCAAGGCCCCGTTCGCAGTGAAAACCACCGAAGGTCATCATTTCCGCCGGGTTCTCATGCAAAAAATGGGCGCGCAAGGCCGCGCCATGCAGGGCATGCGTTCACCACAGGGCATCCGCGACGGCCGCGGGGTGATGTTTATTTCCCACACCGGCGTGGTTTCGCCCAGCGGTTTCCTGCCCATCGATTGCGGCAACGTACGCAGCCTCCACCCGGCAGAAATCTACCGCCACAACCCGCTCTTCATGGGCCTGCGCGACAACGACGCCCTCGGCGGTAAGTGCGGCCTGTGCGAATACCGCAGCGTCTGCGGCGGCTCGCGCTCCCGCGCCTACGGCGTCTACGGCGACCCGTTTGCCGCCGATCCCGCCTGCAACCACATGCCGCACGGGCATCCGCAAAGCGCCTGCTAGATAGAAAACCTCTCCCAACAAGAACTCGATGATTAATCTAACGAAATTATGGACCGGTTTGGCGCAGCCAGCCGACGGGCTGCGGTATGGACACGGTGAGGGCGCGCAAGTGGCAGCCCGCGGCCGCAAGCCAATCGTGGTTTGGAACATCACCCGCACCTGCAATCTGCGCTGCGTGCATTGCTATTCGGATTCCAACGCCATGCAGTATCCCGGCGAGCTGGATTGGCCGCAGATGGAAAGCGTGGTCGCCGATCTCGCCGCCTATCAGGTTCCCTCGCTGCTGCTCTCGGGCGGCGAACCGATGATCCACCCGCGGTTTTTCGATCTGGTGGACCTGGCCTCCGCCTCCGGCCTCAAGCTGACCATCTCCACCAACGGCACCTTGATCACCCCCGAAAAAGCCGCATTACTGAAAGCCGCCAACGTCGCCTACGTCGGCATTTCGCTCGATGGCATCGGCCCGGTGCACGATGAATTCCGCCGCAAGGAAGGTGCCTTCGATGCCGCCGTGCGCGGCTTCAAAAACTGCCACGCCGTCAAGCAAAAGACCGGCTTGCGCCTCACCCTCACCCGCCACAACGTCGAGAACATCGAGCAGATCCTCGATTTCATCGAAGACCAGGAAATCCAGCGGGTGTGTTTCTATCACCTGGTGCCGGCCGGCCGCGGCAGCGACCTGCAAGTGCTCGAGCCCGATGAGGCCCGCCATGCGCTGGACACCCTCATCGCGCGGGTCGAAGCCTGGCACAAGCAGGGCATCGACCGCGAACTTCTCACCGTGACGCAACCGGCGGACGGGCCGTACTTGTTGGTGAGAATGGCGCGGGAAAACCATCCGAATTTGGAGGAAGCCCGCCGCTTGTTGGCGTGGAACGGCGGCGGGGCTAACAGCTC